>JASFJY010000027.1:0-12777 GCA_050119415.1 Chromatiales bacterium
CTGCGCCGGTGTATCGTCAATAGGAGCGATCACCTTGACGAAGCCATCCTCCATACCGACCTCGATGCCGAGACCGCCGAACTCCCCCTTGGTACCCACCTGCAGATCCTTGTAGTCATCCGCGTCTAGGTAGTTGGAGTGGGGATCGAGCCCAGAGACCATGCCACGGATGGCATTCTCCAGCAGCACCTTATCCTCCACCGGCTCCACATAGTTGGCCTTGATACGGCCAAAGATGTCGGCAAAGGTCCGCAGTTGCTCCAACGGTAATGGCTCGGGAGATGCCTCGGCCTGGGCAGCCGCGAGGCCGGGCACCAGCAAAAGACTCATCAAGGCTATCAGGCCGGCGCGCCGGCTCGTTCTATATACAGCTTGCATCATTGGGTTTTCCTATCAATTCGCCGCTACAGCGGCAACCAAGGCTGAATCGGCTCAGCCCATCGCTCCCTCTCTCACCGACCGACCGGTCTCCCTCTCCGGGCTTTTGTCTCTCTCATACCGAAGGCCAACCAACTGGCCCTCCGCAGGCATGTGCGAGGATATGCTGGGTCCCCGGGTACGCTTGCACCACAACTTCGGATTCTGCGGCTCTCCGTTATGCCTAATACCGAAATAGATACCGGAACGGGTACGCCCGCCACTACTGCCCACCTGCGCCACCACCTCGCCCGGCTCGACCCACTCCCCGGTCTCCTTGAACAAGCTCTGATTGTGGCCGTAGAGACTCATGTAACCGTCACCGTGATCAATGATCAACAACAGACCGAAGCCCCGTAGCCAATCGGCAAAAGCCACCCGACCATGATGGATCGCGCGCACTTCGCGTCCCTCCGGGGCGGCAATCATGACGCCGTCCCAGATCAACTTGCCCACCTCGCGCCGGGAGCCGAAACTGGCGACCAGACTGCCGCTCGCGGGCCAGGGCAGTTTGCCTTTTCGGCTACGAAAAGGGTCGTGAGCAGCCGGATCCAGGGGCAAGTCTGCGAGGGCCTGCTGGATATTCGAGATCAACGAGGTCAACTGGCTCTCGTCGTCCTTCAGCGCGTTCAGCTCCTGCCCCTGATCCTTCAGCTGGCGGCTAAGCTTGGCGATGACCTCCATCCGTCCTCGCTGCGCCACTTCCAGCTGCAGCCGTTCATTATTGTTCTTGGCCTGCAGTTGCCGCAGACGCCGCTCCTCCTGGCCAATCTCGCGCTCTATCCGGCTCAGTTCACGCAGGCTCTTCTCGATTTGCTCCATCTGCGAGACCCGCGCCTCATTAAAATAATCGTAATACACCATGAGCCGGCTGACTACGGCAGGATCTTCTTGATTCAGTAGGATTTTCACCTTTTCTTGCCGACCCATGGCATAAGCGGCCCGGATCTGGCGTTCGAGGGAGGTGCGGTGGTTGTCGAGCTTAAGCCGCGCATCGCCCCGTTCCATCTCCAATTCCGCCAGCTGCCGTTTCTGGCGCTTCAGACTCTGATCGGTGACCCGGATGCGACGGGCGATCTGACCTATCTTCTGCTCCGTTTCCCGTAGCGTCCGGCTCTGTACGTCCCGTTGGTCTTCAGTGGATCTCAGTGTGCGGTTGAGCGATTCGATGCGGCTTTTGAGCTGATGCAGCTGCCGTGTCTTGGTCTCCAGCTCCGCGTCTTCAGCGGCCTGGGCCAAGGGCAACAGGCAGCTTATCAGCAACAGCGCCATCAGGCCCCGCCACAGATTCATGGATCAGGCGTCCTCCACAAACCGGATCAGCGACCGGCCCTGCATTTCGGACGGCTGCTCCAGCCCCATGATGCGCAACAGGCTGGGTGCGACGTCGCAAAGCGCACCACCCTCTTCCAGCTCTGCATGCCGGCCCACATAGATAAAGGGCACCGGATTGACTGTATGGGCTGTGTGCGGCTGATGGTTAACGAGGTCCTCCATCTGTTCCGAGTTGCCGTGGTCGGCAGTGATAATCAACTCACCACCGACTAAGTGGATGGACTTAAAAACCCGGCCAAGACAGTGGTCAAGCGTCTCTACCGCCTTAACGGCCGCATCGAGCTTGCCGGTATGCCCCACCATGTCGCTGTTGGCATAGTTGCATATGATGGTGTCGTATTTGCCACCCTCGATCGCCTCTACCAGATGGTCGGTCACCTCTTCAGCGCTCATCTCCGGTTTCAGGTCATAGGTCGCCACCTTGGGCGAAGGAACCAGGATGCGGTCCTCACCCTCAAACGGGCGCTCACGTCCGCCGTTGAAGAAAAAGGTCACATGTGCGTACTTCTCGGTCTCAGCCAGACGCAACTGGTGCAGGCCCTGATAGGCGATGAATTCGCCGAAACCGTTGCGTATCTTCTCCGGTGGAAAAGCCACCGGGATATCGAAGCGCTTGTGGTAGCGGGTCAGACTGACAAACTCACCGAGTTTGGGCCTGCGCACGCGCTCGAAGCCGGTGAAATCGTTCTCGACGAAAGCGCTGGTCAGCTGACGGGCGCGATCTGCCCGGTAGTTGAGAAAGAAGAGCACGTCACCATCCTCTATGGTAACTGGCTGCTCGCCTTCGGGCACCACCAGAGTGGGGGTGACAAACTCATCGGTTTCGCCCCGATCATAGGCCGCCTGCAGGCCTTCGCAGGCACGTTCCACCTGGTGCTCCGCCTTGGCATCGACCAGCATATCGTAAGCGAGGCGGGTCCGTTCCCAACGATGATCCCGGTCCATCGCATAGTAGCGACCGACAATGCTCGCGATACGGCCCCGCCCCAGTTCATCGAAGAGTTCGTTGAGTGCCACAAAAGAGGGCTCGGCGCTCTGAGGTGGCGTATCCCGGCCATCCAGGAAGGCATGGACGTAGACCTTCTCTGCGCCTCGTTCCACCACCAGTTTCACCATGGCATGGATATGCTCTTCGTGGCTATGGACGCCGCCGGGCGAGAGCAACCCCAGCAGATGGATCGCCTTACCCTTCGCGATCGCCTTGTCGGCCGCCTCGGTCAGTGTCTCGTTGGTGAAAAAGGAACCGGTACGGATGGAGCGGCTGACGCGGGTGAACTCCTGATAGACAACCCGCCCGGCACCCAGGTTGAGGTGGCCGACCTCTGAATTACCCATCTGCCCTCCCGGCAGACCCACAGCTGCACCCGATGTGTGGATGAGGGTATGGGGATACTCGCGCCAGAGGCGGTCCCAGACTGGCGTGCGGGCTTGGGCGATGGCATTGGAAGCCCGGTCCTCACTGTAACCCCAGCCGTCGAGAATAATCAGGACAACCGGTTTGGCTCTATCGGTCATATAGGATCTCTTTTAAAAACTTGATAAGGGTGAAAATGGCACGAAAGATATTGATCTGAATCAAAAAGCGAATTAAATCACCAATCCCCACCACAGACCAGATAGGCAACCTCCATATAGCCAAGAAATCACAAAAAAGATTCGATAATACCCGAGAAAAAAAAAGGGTTATCAAAAGTATCTAATACAGAGTATTATTGTATTAGATACTAGTAAAAGGCTGCGTGGATGGAAAATAAATTCGGCAAAAACACTCAATCCTTGACTGTGGACGAGTCTGCTGGCATGGACAACCTGTTCGCCAGCGACGACGATGTGGACCGCGCCTCACGCTCACTCAAGGCCATGTCGCATCCCCTGCGGCTGAAGATTCTGTGCACCCTGGGCGCCCAGGAGGTCAGCGTACAGGAGATCGTCGAGCAAGTGGGTACTTCCCAAAGCAACATTTCTCAACACCTGGCCATACTGCGCGACAAGGGCATCCTCGCTTCCCGCAAGGACGCCAACCGAGTCTACTATCGGGTGAGCGATTTCCGTACCCTCAAACTGATCGGCATGATGCGTGAGGTCTTCTGCAGCCACAGCTAACTATCTGTAGGACCTCATCTATCGCTCATACCGGTTGCAGCCACCGGGCAGCCCATCGACTCTTTCTCAATTCAGTCTTTCCGCTCCCGATAACCCCTTAACCCACCCAGTCTCCTGGTATACACTCTCCCCCTGCTGAAATTCACCCTTTCTAAGAGGCACCGAATGCAACAACTCATCGAATTCACGATGAATCACTGGATCCTCGTGAGCGCCTTTGTACTGATCGCCGGCTACTTGATTTTCAATCTGCTGCAGGGCGACAAAGGCAGCGTCGATCCCCAGGCAGCCACCGACCTGATCAATCATCAGCAAGCAGTGGTGCTCGATTTGCGTCCCTCCGCCGATTTCCACAAGGGACACATCATCAACGCCATTAACATCCCCAGCAACGGTTTTGCCAATCAGATCGGCACACTCAACAAGCACAAGGACAAACCGATCATCGTCAGCTGTCGCTCTGGCGCCCAATCCTCCAGTGCCTGTCAACAGCTGCGCAAGGCCGGCTTCGAAGAAGTCTACAATCTCAAAGGTGGCATCCTGGCCTGGCAGAACGCCAACCTGCCTGTCACCCGTAAATAACTGTCACGCACCAAGGAATTAACATGACCGAAACCAAGCAAGACACCCCCAACCGTGAATTTGCCCTGCAGCGGGTCTACACCAAAGATATCTCGTTCGAAACCCCAAAGACACCCGGCATTTTCCAGCAGGAGTGGAAGCCCGAAACCAAAGTCAATCTCAACACTGAAGTACAGAAACTCAGCGACGGCGTCTTCGAAGTCTGTCTCACCGTGACGGTAACCACGAAGCTGGGCGACGAGACCGCCTATCTCGCCGAAGTGAAACAGGCCGGTATCTTCACCATCACCGGTTTCAGTGATCAGGAGAGGGAGCCGCTGCTTGGCGCCTACTGCCCGAGTCAGCTCTTTCCCTATGTACGCGAAGTGCTCTCCGACCTGATCATGAAGGGCAGCTTCCCTCAGATGGTGCTGCAACCGGTCAACTTTGACGCCCTCTACACCCAGCATCAGCAGCAACTCGCCAAGCAAGAACAAGGCGCCGCAGAAGCAAAGCATTAGTGGCCGGTAAAAGCACTATATGCGTTCTCGGCGCCGGCTCCTGGGGCACGGCCCTGGCCATTCTGCTCGGACACAACGGTCACGACGTTCGCCTCTGGGGCCTGCCTGCCGAGGTTGAAGCCCTGAGCCGGGATCGGGAGAACAAGACCTACCTCGCCGGCATTGCCTTGCCGCAGACCGTTCATCCCGAAGCCGACCTTGGCCGCGCCCTCGACGGCGCCGACGAAGCGCTGATCGTGGTCCCCAGTCATGCCTTCCGAGAAGTGTTGAATCAGCTTGCCGATCTGATCGATGACCGACAGGGTATCGCCTGGGCCACCAAGGGATTCGAACCCGGCACCCATCGACTGCTCTCCGAAGTAGCCGCCGAACTACTGCCGGGGCGGGACCTTGCCGTAATCTCCGGTCCCACCTTCGCCGGTGAGGTTGCCCGCTGTCTGCCCACCGCCGTCACCGTCGCCGCCACAACACAGATGCGTGCCACACGCATGGCCAATCTGCTCCATGCACCCTGGTTCCGCGCCTATACCAGTGACGATCTGATCGGCGTGCAGGTTGGTGGAGCAAGCAAAAACGTGCTCGCCATCGCCGCCGGCATCGCCGATGGCCTTGGCTTCGGTGCCAACACCCGTGCCGCGCTGATCACCCGCGGACTCACCGAGATCATGCGCCTGGGTACCCACATGGGTGGCAAAGCAGAGACGTTCATGGGGCTGGCCGGCCTCGGTGACTTGGTGCTCACCTGTACCGACAATCAATCGCGAAACCGTCGCATGGGCCTGGCGCTGGCCGAGGGGCTCAGCATCGCACAGGCGCGGCAGCGCATCGGACAGGAGGTGGAGGGTGTGCATACCGCACAGGAGGTCTACAACCTGGCCACCCACAACGGGGTGGAGATGCCCATCTCAGAACAGGTCTACCGGGTGCTCTATGAAAAGCTCGAGCCGAAAACGGCGGTGCATAACCTGCTCGAACGAAGCCAGAAATCAGAGGCTCTTTAAGTTGGTTTATTTTCTAAGCGACCGGGTGAAACATTCAGGCTAACCCATGTCTGCTCCTTCGAAGCCCTGTTGACGCCAGGCTTCGTAGAGAATCAGGGCGACCGCATTGGAGAGGTTCAAGCTTCTGCTTCCCGTCACCATCGGAATTCGCAGACGTTGCTCCGCCGAGAGGCCATCGAGCAGCCCCTGCGGCAATCCTCGCGTTTCGGGTCCGAAAAGCAGGGCATCACCCGGATGATAGTTCACCTCTGAGTAGAGACGTCGGCCTCGGGTCGAACAGGCATAGAGCCTGCCCGGCTCTATCCTTTCCATGAAGGCTGCCAATGAGTCATGCTCGGATACATCGGCCCATTCATGGTAATCGAGTCCGGCGCGACGCAGTCGCTTATCGTCCAGTATGAATCCCAGGGGATGAATCAGATGCAATTTGCTGCCACTATTGGCGCAGAGGCGTATGATATTCCCTGTATTTGGGGGTATTTCAGGCTCGTATAGGACAACATGATACATACTTTCACCCCCCGTCAGGAGAAAAACGAAATCTTCATGAGCAGACCCACCCCTTCACCCTTAAGTACCGAGTTTTGCGGTATGACATTCAACACCCCCATCGTGCTCCTATCCGGCTGTGTCGGTTTCGGCGAAGAGTACACACGGGTCAACGGCTTTAGCAACCGCGACACTGGCGCCGTCTGCCTCAAAGGCACCACCCTACAAGCGCGCCTGGGAAACCAACCACACCGTGTCTATGAAACACCGGACGGCATGCTCAACGCTATCGGCCTGCAGAATCCTGGTGTCGATAAGGTGGTCAACGGCATTCTGCCCACCCTCGATTTCAGCGAAACCCGTTTCATCGCCAATGTATCCGGCTCTACGATAGAGGAGTACTACGAAGTCACGCGCCGCTTTGACGACTCACCCATCGATGCCATCGAGATCAATATCTCTTGTCCCAATGTCAAAGAGGGCGGGGTTGCCTTCGGCAACGATCAGGCCATGTCGGCTCGAGTAGTGGAGGCCTGCCGCAAAGCCACGCGCAAACCGCTGATCACCAAGCTCTCGCCCAACCAGACCGACATCGCCGCCAATGCCCGCGGCTGTATCGAGGCCGGTAGCGACGCCTTTTCCGTCATCAATACCCTGATGGGCATGGCCATCGACGTCGAGAGTCGGGTACCGGTAATCGGCAACAACCAGGGCGGCCTCTCCGGCCCGGCGATCAAACCGGTGGCCTTGCTCAAGGTCCACCAGGTCTATCAGGTCTGCCGCGACCACAATATCCCGATCATCGGCCAGGGCGGCATCACCAGTGCGGAGGACGCCCTGGAGTTCATCATCGCCGGCGCCAGCGCGGTCGGTATAGGGACCGCGTTGTTTTACGATCCACTGGTCTGCAAGAAGATCAATGAAGGAATCACCGACTATCTGCAGCGACACCAGTTACAGAACGTCGATCGCCTGGTCGGCACCCTGCAACTGCATTAGCCAGCGCCGCTACGCTGCAACTGCTGAGATAAGGACATACTGCTGAGATAAGGACATACAACATGACTCGTGAACAACTCAGGCACCCCACACCGGAGACACTCAAGGCCTATCACCCACTCGACAGGTTGCATGAAGTTCAGCGCGAGCTGTTGGCCCGCTCTCTGCAAATCCACTCCGCAGGCAAGGGCACGACCCTGATCCAGGAGGGCGACACCAACCACTTCAGTCTCTATTTGTTGCAGGGACGGCTACGACTGGTCTCCTCTGATGGCCGCGTCACCGAGATCGACAGCGACAGTCCGCAGGCCGATTCCCCCATTGCCAACCTGATACCGAGACGCTATACCGTGGAGGCGGTCAGCACCGTCGACTACCTGATGATCGACAGCGACCTGCTGGACAGTCTTATGAACGGCAACCGTGAAGGCATCACCGCTATCGAGATACCTTCCGAACCCAGCCCCTATGACCACGCAGTGACTGAGAACATGCTCTCCAGCGCACTGCTGCATGATCTGGAAAACGATCAACTGGTTCTACCCAGCTTGCCTGATGTGGCTGTCCGCCTGGGTCGTGCCATGCGCGATGAGAATACCAACGCAAGAAAGCTGGCCAATGTGATCCAGACAGACCCGGTAATCACCGCCAAGTTGATCCGCGCCGCCAACAGTCCGCTCTATGCCGGAGTCACCCCGGTTGACTCCTGCGCCGCAGCGATCATCCGCCTGGGTGCTGACACCACCCATAAACTGGTATTGACCTTTGCTATGCGTGAGCTCTTCAAGACCCGCTCCGTGGAGTTGAAGCAATATATGCACCGCCTCTGGGAACACAGCGTGAAGGTGAGTGCGGTGAGTTATGTCCTGGCGAAGATCTCCGGCGAATTCAATCCGGAACATGCCCTGCTGGCCGGCCTGCTGCACGATATCGGCAATGTGGCCATCCTGAGCTACGCCGAGCGTTTTCCCGAGATGGCCAATGACGCACCAAAGCTCGAACAGGTGATGACGCACATGCGCGGCAGGATCGGCAGCGCCATCCTACATAGCTGGGGCTTTATCGAAGACCTGATACAGGTGACCGAGGAGGCGGAGAACTGGATGCGCGACCATGAAGGAGCAGCCGACTATTCCGACCTGGTGATCATCGCCCAGCTACACACCTTCATCGGCAAACCGGAGATGTCCCACTTGCCGACCTTGGACCAGGTGCCCGCCCTGAAGAAATTCAACATAGGCGAACTGACCCCCAAGCTCAGCCTGAAAATTCTCGACAAGGCGGAGGAGAAGATCTCTCGCGCCGAGGCACTGCTCAGAGTGTAAATTCCCAGTCTGAATCGGATTTACACTCGCAAAATCTCTCCATGCTTTCTTAACATACTGATTATAAAGATAATCTTTTCCCGAGCACTGTTTATTACGAATTTAAATACTCATCTTGCCCCAATCGGTGTCGGAAGAATTTACATGCCTTCAGACGTCTTAACACAAAAGAAAAAATAATTTCCCTAACAATACAATTACTTATAAAAAATGGCACGCATGATGCAATGGAATGCGTACATCATTTATTTTTCTGATTTTGTGAGCATATCAATGAAAACGAACATACTTGGATCCTTGGCACTCTTCGGTTCTCTCTGCTTCGCCGGTGCGACACACGCTGACCTCGTCGAACCCGATCTGCAGACTATCCTCAACGATATCACGATCAGCGGTGATACCGACATCGACGTTGCCAATGACCAGATGAACGATAACGCCGACAGCTACTGGGGTGTGACCGCCAGTGGCGCATCGGTGTCCACCCTCGTCATTGAACTTACCGCTCACTCAGAAAGCCATGAGTTCGGCATCTATGATCGAAAAGATTCCAGCAACAAGGTAACGCTCTTCACCGGTGCCCAGAGTACGGGTGCTCAAAGCTTTCTCTCCATAGGTAGCAACGGTGCGATCTATGTCAATGGCATGTATACCGGCATCGACTTCGCTGCGAACCAGTTCGGCTTCTACCTTGATGCTGACGGCGGCAACACCTACTACTACAGTGACAGCGCTCTCAACGCTAATGGCTCCGATCACATGGCAGCCTATCAGGGAACCGGTAACACCCAGGTTCAACTTGGCATGTGGTCCTCAGGCACCTGGACTACTGATGAGTACATCCTGGCCTTCGAAGATTGGACTGACTACGATTACAATGACTTCGTCGTCATGGTGGAGTCCGTGGAATCCGTGCCGGAGCCGAGCGCTCTCGCCATCCTGGGTCTCGGTCTGATCGGCCTGGGTGCAGCGCGTCGTCGCAAAGCCTGATCCACTACAGGTCGGCATGGTTTTAGAAAGCCCCGCTCCGCGGGGCTTTCTTTTTGCCGCTTGTCAGCCCAGCAAATGACCTATTCTCTGGGTCGACCGATAGCTGTCGAGAAAAATCTTCAATGTTATGGTCAAGGGCACGGAGAGAAACATCCCCACCGGCCCGAGCACCCAGCCCCAGAAGACCAATGAGATAAAAACCACCAGGGGTGACAGACCCAGCCCCGATCCCATGAAACGTGGCTCAATCATATTGCCGACCAGGTTGTTGACCAGCAGATAGCCGACCACGGTCCAGAGGGCGGTCTGCGGATCGGCCTGAACCAGGGCCAGCAGTACGGCCGGTACGGCGGCGATGATAGAGCCGATGTTGGGCACATAGTTGAAAAGGAAGGCGACCACTCCCCACAACACCGGATAATCCACGCCCAGGATCCACAACCAGAGGCTGATCAATACCCCGGTGAGCAGACTGGTGCTGGTCTTGATGGTCATGTAGCGCTTGATGCTGGAGGTGATGGCGTCGATCCTCTCCACCGAGGCCTCGGGATCGTCGGCAATGGCGTGCAGCTTGCTCTGAAAGGCCGAGGCCTCCATCAGCATGAAGATCACGGTGATCAGGATGAGCACAGCCTGTGCCAACACATTGCCCAGCCCTTTGATGACCTGACCCGCCATCCCCATGGCCTTGCCGGGATCGATAATGGCCTTGATGGCCTGCTGATCGAGGTGCAGGCCGACGCCGCCCAGCCACTCCACCAGCTTCGCGCTCTGGCCCGACAGCCGCTCCTGGTACTTCGGCAGGTTGGCGGTGAAATCGTTCAGCGAGCCGCCGATCATCCAACCGATCAGCAGTCCGATGATAACGATCAAGGCTATAACGATGAGCATGGCAAGTCCGCCCGGCACCCCCTTCTGCTTGAGGTAGAAGAGGGGCGCGGCGGCGATCACCGCGATGAACAGCGAAAGCAGGAAGGGCACAAGCAGGGTTTCCGCCGCCCGCATGCCGGCGACGATGATCACAAAGGACGCCAGCGACAACAGAAAACGCACAGTCGGGTTTAGCAGCTGGTTCTTGTCATCCATGGCAGGCAGCGGCTATTCGAGGCGGGGCAGGGGGCTTGCCAGATACCAGCGTTCGCCCTCCAGGTCATACTCCCAGATCTGCTGGTCCACCACCTCCCGGACCACCTGCGAATCGACAAAGACATACTGGATCACCGCCGTCTGAATCGCCTTGTTCGCTTCGACTATAGAGGGTCCCTGGACCACCTCGTAATGAGTGACGCGCAACGCCGTCGAGTTTTGTGTAGGCGCCTCGCCCTCCGCCTCGGGGCGGAGAAAGCGACGGGCCTGAGCGATAGAACCCCAACGGATGACACCTTCGTAAGTCCGCAGCACCTCCTGCAGTGCTTCGGACTGCTTGCGTTCGCTCAGGGTCTGACAACCTGCAAATAGCAAAACCAGTAGAAATCCGCAAAGGATTCGAATCAACACATGCTCTCCTCCGGGCTAGACCACATGGGTGGGGATCACTCCCCGCGTCTCCAGGATACCGATCATCTCCTTGACACAATCCTCTACCGTGCGGTTTTCGGTGTCGATGGTAATCTCTGGGTTCAGGGGTGCTTCGTAGGGCGAAGAGATACCCGTGAAATGGGGAATCTCACCGGCACGGGCCTTTTTGTAGAGCCCTTTGACATCCCGTTCTTCGCAGGTTTCGAGGGGGCATTTCACAAAAACCTCGATAAAGTCACCATGGGCAAAAAGTCCGCGGGCACGATCGCGGTCCTCCCGGATTGGCGAGATGAAGGCGGTCAGTGCGATCACCCCCGCATCCACGAAGAGCTTTGCCATCTCTCCGATGCGGCGGATATTTTCCGTCCGGTCATCGACGGAAAACCCGAGGTCCTTACAGAGCCCGTGGCGCACGTTGTCGCCATCGAACACATAGGTATGGCAGCCCCGTTGATACAGCTCCTCCTCCAACGCATGGGCCAGGGTGGATTTGCCAGACCCCGAGAGTCCGGTAAACCAGAGCAGCTTGGCTCGATGTTTGTTCAACTTCTCCCGACGATCACGGGTTACGGTGGCACTATGCCAAACGATATTTTTGTTCATCAAATCTCCCATTCCAAGTCTCACTGATTAGGCTCACCGGTAGATGCACCTGTGCTCCGAACCGACCGCGAAGCGCACTTTTAACATCCTGCTTCAGTCCGTCCCGGCACAAGATCAGACATATTGTAACCAAGTCGCCTGGTTAGCAACGTGATTTGCAGAAAATTTTCACCTGGCCCGGCCTTTTCCCACTCGAGACTGGTAGAATGCTCTGCCTTTAAACGACCGAACTAAAACACAATGCTGCAAACAGATATGGAACCCCGGCGGGAGATCCGCATCGGCGAAAGCCGCATCACCTTGCTGGGCACCGCCCACGTATCTCGCTCCAGCGCGGAGATGGTCAAGCATCTGTTGGAGAGCGGCGAATACGATGCCGTGGCCGTCGAACTCTGCCCCAGCCGTTACAACGCCTTGATCAATCCGGACGATCTGGCCAAGATGGATCTGCTCAAGGTGGTGCGCGAGCGACGTGTAGTAATGGTCATGGCCAGTCTTGCCCTCGGCGCCTACCAACAGCGGCTGGCCGAGCAGTTTGGCATCGAACCGGGCGCGGAGCAGCGCGAAGCCATTCGTATCGCCCAGGCGTCCCACCGCCCGCTGATGCTGATCGACCGGGAGATCAGCGTCACCCTCAAACGGGTCGCAGGCAACCTGGCCTGGTGGAAACGGATCGGCCTCTTCGCCAGCCTGATCGCCGCCATCGTCTCCCGCGAAGAGGTCTCCGAAGCGGAAATCGAGCACCTCAAGGAGGGCGATATCCTCGAGACCACCTTCGCCGAATTCGCCGAGGACCGTCAGGATCTCTACCTGCCCCTGATCGATGAACGCGACCGCTATATGGCCGCCCGCCTGCTGCAGGAGATCGAGCAGCAAGGGCACGAGAACCTGCTTGTCGTGGTGGGCGCGGGCCAT
>JASFJY010000028.1:0-12594 GCA_050119415.1 Chromatiales bacterium
CGCCGAGGTTGACGCCGTGCGCTTCAAGAAGATGGCGGAGGCGATGAAGGATGCCTTCGGCGTGCAGCGCGAGATACCCGTTGCCGAGGTGGTCAAGGGCACCAGCATGATCATGCAGCAGTTCAGCCCCGGCAAGCCGGAGTCGACTCCCCTCCAGGAGATCCGGCAAAAGACAGCGGATCAGGAGAAGGAGTTTCTCGAGGTCAGCGATGAATCCCGGCAGGAGGATATCGATTTAGACGCCGCCAAGGCGGCGATACAGGCCAAGCTGGAACAGGAGGTCGAGGAGCAGGCCGATGAGTTGAAGGAGATGCTCGATGAGCAGATCAGCGAGGGACTGCTCGATGTAGAGCGGGAGAAGACCAAGATCATCATACGCATCCAGGAGAAAGGCTCATTCTCATCCGGCCGCGCCACCCTCAATCCGGGCTTTTTCGAAGTTATTTCAAAGATCACCGGGGTGATTGCCGAGACCCCGGGTAAGATCATCGTCGCTGGCCATACCGATGATGTGCCGATCTCCACGGTCCGCTTTCGTTCCAACTGGGAGCTCTCCTCGGCCCGTGCGGTAACGGTTGTCCACGCCATGTTGAGCAACGCGGCGTTGGATGAGGACCGTTTCCTGATCCAGGGGTTCGCCGATTCGAAACCGCTGGTGCCAAACGATACGAAAGAGAACAGGGCGCTGAACCGCCGGGTTGAACTGATCATTCAGCGGGGTGAAGATGTGGAGAGTGGTGAGCCGCCGAAGCCGATAGAATCGGACGTCGAGGTCACCGCAGGGGGGGCGAACGATGAGTAGAGACAAACAGGGCAAGACGGCCGACGAGCGCAGAGAATTTTTTCGCATCGACGACTCGATCCGGATCAGCTACAGCGTCATCGAGGCGGATACGGTTCCTGTGGATATTGAGAAGCAGGTGCAGAACGACCGTTTCAGCGTGATGACCCGCCTGCAAGCGATCAGCCAGCATCTCTCTCCCGCCTTCCATCGCATCGAGCAGCGCGATCCCGATGTGGCCGACTACCTCAAGGCCCTGGACGAGAAGATCAACCTGTTGGGGCAGAGTTTTCTGGTGGAGGACAAGGCGTTGCTCGGAGAGCCCTCCCGGTCCGTCAACTTAAGCGCCGGCGGCCTGGCGATGGATGTGGCAGACCCATTGGCGGTGGGGGACCGGGTCGAGATCAAACTGTTGTTACTGCCGTCCTACATCGGCGTTCTTGCTTACGGCGAAGTGGTGAGTTTCGAAGCCAGTCCCCATCCTGAAGCGGGCTATCCTTATCATGTGCGCATCAATTTCACCCTCATTCGCAGCGTTGATCAGGATGCCCTGATCCGTCATATCATGCGCCGGCAGGGTGAGATGCTGAGACAGCGTCGGCAAGAGCGGGAAAACAGCTGACTGCCCGATACGCTGTGAGCGAAAAGCGGCATCGCTCTGCGATAAAACCCCAATATTTAAATTGTCTTACGCCTCTCTTCATCTTAACCCGGATGAAACATTCGGGTTGAATAGACCTTATCCGCTCCCAATATGTTAGGATTCATCAATTTGGCAGCAGTCAACAGCACTGCATAGGCAACTGTTTTTTAGGGGGAAATGTTATGCCCATTTACGAGTATCGTTGTGAATCCTGCGGCCACGAAATGGAGGCCTTGCAGAAAATGAGTGATCCAGTGCTCACCAAGTGCCCTGAATGCAAGCTGGATACCCTGAAGAAAGCCCTTTCGGCGGCTGGCTTTCGCCTCAAAGGGGGGGGATGGTACGAGACCGACTTCAAGGGCGGCAAAAAGAAAAATGTCCATGAGAAGAGTGACAAGGGGGCCAAGCAGCCGGCTGCCTGCAGCGGCGGTGGTTGTGCCTGCCAGTCCTGAATTCCGGCATAACCGATGAATCTATTACGCCGCTATCTTGTGGCCGGCCTGCTGGTCTGGCTGCCGTTGGGGGCGACTTTTTTCGTCATCCGGTTGCTGGTTGAATGGATGGACCAGAGCCTGCTTCTGCTGCCTGATCGATTTCGTCCCGAGAACCTGCTGGGTTTGCACATCCCGGGACTCGGCGTGGTGCTCTCCCTGGCGATTCTCCTGCTGACGGGACTGGTGGCGGCCAATCTGTTCGGCCGTAAGCTGGTCTCTCTTTGGGAACAACTGCTTTCACGTATCCCCCTGGTCCGCTCGATCTACTCCGCCGTCAAGCAGCTGGTCGAGACCATGATCACTGACAATGGCAACGCTTTCCGTAAAGTAGTGCTGGTGGAGTTTCCGCGTCGCGGCTTGTGGACCCTCGCCTTTCTCACCAGTGATGAGCAGGGGCCGCTACAGCAGGCTACGGGAGAGAACGTCATCAGTGTCTACATCCCGACCACGCCGAATCCGACCGGGGGCTACTTCGTACTGGTGCCGCAGGAAGACGTCAGGGAGATCGATCTCAGCGTCGATGAGGGCCTCAAGCTGCTGCTCTCCATGGGCGCGGTCAATCCCGGCAAACCAGGCACGCCCAAGGAGAGTGACGGACTTGCAGAGGCTGGGGCCAAGCCGTAACATTTCCGCCTTTTAATGGCCCGCCGTCGGGACCCTCTAGCTTTTCACAGGATATCGCACATGCGCAGTCACTATTGCGGACAGATCAACAGCAGTCATATCGATCAAGAGGTCGAACTCTCTGGATGGGTTCACCGACGGCGCGACCACGGCGGGGTGATATTTATCGACCTGCGCGACCGGGAAGGCCTGGTACAAGTGGTCTACGATCCTGACCGGCCTGAGGTTTTTGCCTTGGCCGAGCAGGTGCGCAACGAGTTCGTGCTGCGTATCAAAGGGCGGGTTAGGCCGCGTCCCGAGGGCACTGTCAATGAGGATCTGGCCACCGGCGAGATCGAAATCCTCGGTCTCGAACTGGAGGTCCTCAACCGGGCCGATCCCCCGCCGTTCCAGCTCGACGAGCATGAGAAGGTCTCCGAAGAGGTGCGCCTGCGCTACCGCTATATCGATCTGCGTCGCCCGGAAATGCTGCGCAAGATCCGTGTGCGCGCGCAGGTGACCCAGATTCTGCGGCGTTTTCTCGACGACAACGGTTTCCTCGATATCGAGACGCCGATGCTGACCAAGGCAACGCCCGAGGGCGCGCGCGACTACCTGGTGCCGAGCCGCACCCATCCCGGCCATTTCTTTGCCCTGCCGCAGTCGCCCCAGCTCTTCAAGCAGCTGCTGATGATGGCCGGCATGGACCGCTATTACCAGATCGCGCGCTGTTTCCGCGACGAAGATCTGCGCGCCGACCGGCAGCCGGAATTCACCCAGCTCGATATCGAGACCGCCTTCCTCGATGAGGACGGCATTATGAAGCTCAATGAGGAGATGATCCGCCAGCTCTATAAAGAGGTTCTCGATGTGGAACTGCCCAATCCCTTTCCACGCATGACGTATGATGAGGCGATGGCGCGCTACGGCTCCGACCGTCCCGACCTGCGCGTGCCCCTGGAACTGGTCGACCTGGGTGATTTGATGGCCACCGTGGAGTTCAAGGTCTTCTCCAGCCCGGCCAAGGACCCCAAGGGGCGGGTGGCGGCTCTGCGGGTACCTGGCGGTGGCAGCCTGAGCCGCAAACAGATCGACGACTACACCAAGTTCGTCGCCATCTACGGTGCCAAGGGCCTGGCCTATATCAAGGTCAACGATATGGCCAAGGGGATCGAGGGGCTGCAGTCGCCGATCCTCAAATTCCTACCCGACGAGGTGGTCAGCACCATTCTCGAGCGTAGCAGCGCCGAGGATGGGGATCTGATCTTTTTCGGCGCCGACAAGACGCATGTTGTCAATGAGTCACTGGGGGCCCTGCGGGTGCGCCTCGGACAAGACCTGGAGCTGATGGAAGGGGCGTGGAAGCCCCTCTGGGTGGTCGACTTTCCGATGTTCGAGTGGGATGAGCTGCACGACCGCTGGAGTCCGTTGCACCACCCCTTCACCTCGCCCAAACTGGAACAGCTGGAGCTGCTTGAGTCCGATCCCGGCAGCTGCAAGTCGCGCGCCTACGACATGGTGGTCAATGGCGTCGAACTCGGCGGCGGCTCCATCCGTATCCATCAGCAGTCGGTGCAGCAGCAGATCTTCAAACTGCTGGAGATCGGCGAGCAGGAGGCCGAGGAGAAGTTCGGTTTTCTGCTCTCCGCCCTCAACTATGGCTGTCCTCCCCATGGCGGACTGGCCTTCGGTCTCGACCGACTGGTCATGCTGTTGACCGGCTCCGATTCGATCCGTGACGTGATGGCCTTTCCCAAGACCCAGACCGCGGCCTGTCTCCTGACTGCCGCACCTTCGGAAGTCGGTCTGGATCAGTTGCGCGAACTCTCCATCCGCGTGCGCAAGCCGGCCAATGAAGAGGGCTCGGCCTAGCTAGGGCCTATCGGGTGCGTGTTAACTGGCTCTAAAATCCCATCCATGCCGACGCCAGTCTACAAAAGACCGGAGTCGGTGCTGGTGGTTGTCTATACCCTGCAAGGTGATGTGCTGATGCTGCGCCGCACCCGACCGAGCGGTTTTTGGCAGTCGGTGACAGGTAGCCTGAGGTGGGGGGAGTCCCCCGCCAGCGCCGCCCGGCGGGAACTCTACGAGGAGACCGGCATTATGGCGGGCGACCGGCTGATCGACCTGCGGCAGTGTGTCAGCTTTGCCATTCTGCCGGCCTGGCGAGCGCGCTATGCCCCATCGGCGCGGAGCAACCGGGAGCACTGGTTCGCGCTGCCTCTGGGCCATCGCAGACAACCACGACTGCATGCCGACGAGCATACCGACTACCGCTGGCTGCCGCAGCAGCAGGCGCAGCGCCTGGCCAGCTCCTGGACCAATCGGGATGCGATCCGTTATCTATTCTGCCGCCAGTGAGTGAGTTGTCGAAACAGCGCTCAATTTTTCCACCACCCGCATCAGCTTCTCCTTGGCTTCGGCCGCCACACGCTTCGGTTCCTCGGTCTCACAGAGACCCAGCACCGTCTCGGGATCCATGAAGCTCACTACCGTCTTGCCGCTCTGCGTCTCGCGCATAATGAAGTTGCAGGGGAGTAGGGTGCCGGCATTGGGTTCACTGCTGATAACACGGTCGGCCATCTTCGGGTTGCAGGCGCCGTAGATGTGGTAGGCAGGGATTGTTTTAGCCATTTTGCTTTCGAAAATGGCCTGCACATCCACGTCGCTGACAATACCGAGATGCTCCTCCAGCAGGGTGGCGCGGACCTTTTCCAGGGCCTGCTCGAAGGGGAGATCGATTTCAGTGTTAAATTCGTACATAGTGCCTCCTATTGAATTGAGCAGGCATTTCAGCAAAGCACTGCTTCAGGCACATTGAACTTTATCAAAAGCCCTAAGGAATCCGGATTATGCGACAGACAATCCAACTGGAGACGCACACGCGCGAAACCCTGGTCGACATCACCCCGCAGGTCGAGCGGATTGTACGGGAGAGTGGCGCGCGCCAGGGGCTGGTAAGCGTCTACGCCCAGGGAGCGACAGCCGCCATCATGATCCAGGAGAACTGGGACGAGAGTGTACAGAGTGACGTGGTCAACCTGCTGCGCAAGCTTATACCCCAGGGAGTCTGGCTGCACGATGCACAGGACGGCAATGGCGACGCTCACCTCAAGGCGGGGCTGGTGGGGCCGTCGCAGAGTATTCCCTTGATCGACGGTCAACTGGGCTTGTCACGTTGGCAGAATATCTTCTTCTGTGAATTCGACGGTCCGCGGGCAGACCGCCGGGTCGTCTGCACGGTACTGGAGATGGCCGGATGAGCTACCAGGGTCTGCAGCGTCACCTACGGGTTCTCAACAGCTGGAATCCCGATCATTTCACCGCCTTCTACTTTCGCGATCAGCGCTACGGTTATCTCAAAGCGCCCATGTGCGAAGCCCTGCGGCAGTGGCCCGACTATTTCAGCTTCACGCAGGTCGGCGTCGAACTCAACAGCCGTCTCGACAGCTTCGAGGCGCGGAGCGCGGCACTGGCGGAGGTCACCGCTGCCCTGGTGGCACAGGGTGTCGTCTCCCATGCCCACGGCGAGCGCTATCCGGTCACCTCCAGTGGACGCGAGACCGCCATTGCCACCATCGACCGGACGGCCGCTCCCTATTTCGGATTGCGTGCCTACGGCCAGCATCTCAACGGCTTCGTTCGTGCCGCCGGCGGGCTGCAGCTATGGATCGCCCGGCGCGCGGCCGACCGGCGCGTCTTCCCCGACAGACTCGACAATATGGTGGCCGGCGGCTTGCCCCACGACCTCACCCTGGAGGAGAATCTGCGTAAGGAGTGTATGGAGGAGGCCTGTGTGCCGGCGGAGCTGGCAGCCAGCGCCTGCCCGGTGGGTGTGTTGAGCTACTGTACGGAGACAGCGGTGGGACTCAAACCCGACACTCTCTACTGTTATGATCTGGAGCTGCCGTCCGATTTCCGGCCCTGCAACAGCGATGGCGAGGTGGCCGAGTTCATGCTGCTGCCGGTCGAAGAGGTCGTGGCGTTGGTGCGCGATAGCGATGAATTCAAGCTAAACTGTAATCTGGTGCTGATTGACTTCTTTATACGCCATGGGATTCTGAATCCTCAAACCCCGGGGTATCTCGAACTATCCTTGGGGCTTCGCGAGAAGTTATAGCCCTTGAGTGGTAAATTATTGAGCAACGACTCACTTTTAGCTTTTTATGGAACCCATGGGCTGCTAATTCAGTCAAAATACACCCAAGTCAGGCCGATATAGCAGACAGACCTCGAGTGCGCGGCCGAATTTTTAGGTAGATTAATGAGAAACATTCGAATAATTGCGACCTGTCTCGTCCTGCTTCTTAGCACACAAGCCTGGGCGGTCAAGCAACTGGTTCCGGTATCCGAGCTCCACCCCACCGAGGAGCAACAGCAGACGGCCCACGTCATCGTCAAGGTGATCGACAAGTACCACTACAGAGACGTAATGCTTGACGATGCGATGTCCTCGGAGATCCTCAAGCGCTACTTCGACGCCCTCGATCCCAATCGCTCTTTTTTTCTGGCTAATGACATTCGCCGCTTCAGTATCTACGAAGACAAGTTGGATAACTATCTGGGCAATGCCCGCATCGAACCTGCTTTCGAGATCTTTCGCCTCTACCGCCAGCGTGTCGGGGAGGCAATTGCCTATGTGCAGAAGTTGCTGGATGGGAAGTTCGACTTCAGCGTCGATGAGACCTACCAGTTCGAACGTGAAAATGAGCCCTGGCCACAGACCCGCACCGAGCTGAATGATCTCTGGCGCAAACGGGTGAAGAACGATTTTCTCAACCTGAAGCTGACCGACAAGTCCGAAGCGGAGATTCGCAAGACCCTGCGTGCACGCTATGCACGGCTGGAGAGCCGGGTTCAGCAGTTCGGTAGCAACGACGTCTTTCAGACCTTCATCAATGCCTATACGCTGAGTCTGGAACCCCACACCAGCTATATGTCGCCCAGCACCTCGGAGAACTTCGACATTAGCATGAGCCTCTCGCTGGAGGGCATTGGCGCCGTGCTGAAGGATGAGGATGGCTACACGGTGGTGCAGAAAACAGTGATCGGTGGTCCGGCCGAGCTGAGTAACCTGCTGCACGCCGGCGACCGTATCATCGGCGTCGGCCAGGGACTGGATGGAGAATTCTTCGATATCGTCGGCTGGCGCCTGCAGGATGTGGTGGAGCAGATCCGCGGCCCCAAGGGTTCTGTGGTCAGGTTGCAGATCATACCCAAAGGGACCCAGAGCGAGGCCGATCCACAGGCCATCACCCTGGTGCGCAACAAGATCAAACTCGAAGAACAGGCGGCCAAGAGCTACGTTATCGACGGCCTGGAGGGCATGGACAAATACCGGATCGGTGTTGTCGAGGTGCCAACTTTCTACCGTGATTTCGCCGCCGAATCCCGCGGCGATAAGGATTTCCGCAGCACTACCCGCGACGTACGCAAGTTGCTCAAGGATCTCAAGCAGCAGGGCGTTGACGGCATCGTCATAGACCTGCGTGAAAATGGGGGAGGTTCCCTTTCTGAAGCCACGGAGCTGACCGGACTCTTCATCGAAACCGGCCCGGTGGTGCAGATTAAGGACGCCTTCGGCAAGGTGGAGGTGGAGCGTGATCCTGATGCTGAGGTTGCCTACCGAGGTCCTCTGGCGGTCTTGGTGGACCGCAACAGCGCATCCGCCTCGGAGATCTTCGCCGGGGCGATTCAGGACTACAAGCGGGGCATCATCATCGGCGAGCCCACCTTCGGTAAAGGCACGGTGCAGACCCTGGTCGATCTGGGACGCTTCGTTCCCGGTCGTAAGAAGGATCTGGGCCGCTTGCGTTTGACCATGGCTCAATTCTTCCGCATCAACGGCGGCAGCACGCAGCATCGAGGCGTAGTGCCCGATATTCTCTTTCCCACCGCCAGCTTCTCCGACGACTACGGCGAGCGTTCCCTCGATAATGCGCTACCCTGGGCGCAGATCGAACCGGCCAACTACCGGCCCAGTGTCAACGCAGCCATACCGCGTTTAATGGAGTCTCATCTCAACCGAGTCACCCACGACCCCGGTTTCGAGATGCTGGTCGACCAGGAGAAGCGATTCGAGGATATGGATCAGCGTATCGAAGTCAGTCTGCTCGAGAGCGCCCGTCGCTCCGAATGGGACAAACGGGAGCAGGAGCGCCTGCTGCATAAGAACCGCTTCCGTGCCTCTCAAGGATTGGAGTTAATCAAGCTCGACCAAGAGACCAATGTCGAAGATGAGGATGAGACCGTGGAGAGCGAGGCCACCCACCGCATTGAACTCAACGAAGCGGCGCAAATCCTGGTCGACTCCATTCGTCTGCAGGCCCCCGTGGCAGTGATGCGCTGAAGCACTCTGGGTTGTTGGGTAAATAACAGGCATCAAACGCTGTCTAACCATGCGATTTTTTCCGTGTTACCTGTGAGGCGGCAGGCTATAATCTGCGGTCTTTGAACAGAGTACGCTGTTTTGTACAAGGTATCGCAAAAGCGGCTGCTGCGCCTTCGACAGGCAGATCAGGCACGACTCCTACGTGGTGGCTTGATCGGTATCGAGAAGGAGGGCCTGCGGGTTTCGCCACATGGTTGCATCTCGCAAAAACCGCATCCGGTGGCGCTGGGCTCACCGTTAACCAACCGCTACATCACCACCGATTATTCCGAAGCGCTGACGGAGATTATCACGCCGCCCTCCGATGTTCGCAGCGAACCACTGCGTTTCCTCTTTGCGGCACACCACTTCGTCTATCAGCATCTGCACGATGAGATTCTCTGGTCCGCCAGCATGCCTTGTGTCGTCGAGGGGGATGCGGGCATCCCCATCGCCGAATACGGAAACTCCAACGCTGGCCTGATGAAGACGGTCTATCGGCGGGGTCTGGGACACCGCTACGGACGCGTCATGCAGGTCATCGCCGGGATCCACTTCAACTACTCTCTGTCAACAGCGTTTTGGGAGTTTTATCAGGAGTCAGAGGGCGACAAGCGTGGGTCGCAGGCATTTATCTCCGAAGCCTACTTCGGCATGTTGCGCAACCTGCAGCGCTTCGGTTGGCTGATCCCCTACCTGTTCGGCGCCTCGCCGGCGGTCTGTAAATCCTTTCTTGGCGGCCGGCCGACCAGTTTGGAGTCGTTCGACGAGTTTACCTACTATGAGCCCTATGCCACCTCCCTGCGCATGGGTGATATCGGCTACCAGAACAGCAAGGAAGAGGGGACTGGTATCAAGGCCTGCTATGATTGCCTGGATGCCTATGTAGAGACCCTTTCTCGGGCCATCGAGACGCCCTGTCCGATCTATCAGGCCATCGGTGTCAAAGTGGACGGGCGCCATGAGCAGCTCAACGCCAACATTCTGCAGATCGAAAATGAGTACTACAGTACCGTGCGACCGAAGCAGATTCCTGAGTATATGGAAAAGCCGATCCATGCTCTCAAGCGTCGCGGGGTACGTTATGTGGAGCTGCGCTCCCTCGACGTTAATCCCTTCAACCCCCTGGGTATCGCCGAAGAGCAGGTCTATTTTGTCGAGGCCCTAATGCTGTTGAGCCTGTTGCTGAAGAGTCCGGCGATCAATGTGGCCGAACAGCACGCGATCGACTGGAACGAACTGGCGACCGCCCACCAGGGCAGGGATCCGCAACTCAGGCTGAAACGCAACGGCGAGCGGATAGCCTTGCGTGACTGGGGGCTTGAGGTATGCGACGCCCTGCAGCCTATCTGTGAACTGATGGATGAAGAGTTGCCGGATAGACCCTATCAGGCGAGTCTAGAGCTGCAGCGCAGTCGTCTCAACGATCCGGAACTGACCTTGTCGGCGCGCATGCTCAGCGAGATGCGGGATCGTAGCGAGAGCTTCTTTGAATTCGCTCAGCGCATGTCCAAACAGCACCAGCGCTATTTTAATCAACAGGGGAACAGTCACGAGGATCAATTCCTGCTGGAGCAGGAAGCGGCTGATTCTTGGCGACGGCAGCGCGAGATGGAGGCAGCGGAGCGGGTCAGCTTCGACCAATTTTTGGCCGATTATTTCGCACAAAACTCTGAGGATTGACGATGGAACATGACCACGATGCACCCTGGGGTTTTTCCACCCGGGCAATACGTACCGGACACCACCGTACGCCCGAAGGGGAGCATGGGGAGCCGATCTTTCCCACCTCCAGCTTCGTTTTCAGCAGTGCGGCCGAGGCGGCGGCGCGCTTCAGCGGTGACGAGCCGGGCAATATCTACTCCCGCTTCACCAATCCCACAGTGCGTAATTTCGAGGAGCGGCTGGCCGTTCTGGAGGGTGGGGAGCGCTGTGTCGCCACCGCCTCGGGCATGGCGGCCATCCTCGCCACTTGCATGGGCCTGCTGCAGAGCGGCGATCATATCGTCTCGTCGCACAGCATTTTCGGCAGCACCACCCTGCTCTTCAACAAATATCTCAGCCGTTTCGGCATTGAGACCAGCTTCGTACCCCTGAGCGATATCGACGCCTGGGAGCGGGCAATCTGCCCCAACACCAAGCTGTTGTTCCTGGAGACTCCCTCCAACCCGCTGACCGAGGTGGCCGACATCTCACGGCTGAGCGAGCTGGCCCGCACCAAGGGCTGCCGCCTGGTGGTGGACAACTGCTTCTGCACACCGGTGCTGCAGCGGCCACTCTCGCTGGGCGCCGATCTGGTGGTTCATTCCGCCACCAAATATCTCGATGGCCAGGGACGTTGTGTCGGCGGCGCCGTCATCGGTGACGCCGAGCTGGTGGGCGAAGAGGTCTACGGCGTGCTGCGGACAGCGGGACCGACCATGAGTCCCTTCAACGCCTGGGTTTTTCTGAAAGGTCTTGAGACCTTGGAACTGCGCATGCAGGCCCACTCCCGCAACGCCCAGCAGCTGGCCGAGTGGCTGCAGGAGCAGCCGCAGGTGGAACGGGTCTACTACCCGGGCCTGTCATCCCACCCACAGCACAGGTTGGCAATGCAACAACAGTCGGCAGCGGGAAGTATCGTCTCTTTTGACTTGAAGGGGGGGCAGCCCGCCGCCTGGTCGCTGATTGACGCCACCCGCATGCTCTCGATCACCGCCAACCTGGGTGACACCAAGACCACCATCACCCATCCGGCCTCCACCACCCACGGGCGGTTGACTCCGGAGCAGCGTAGTCAGGCGGGTATTGGACACGGTCTTGTGCGCATCGCCGTCGGGCTTGAGAACATCGAGGACATCCAGGCCGATCTCGTCCTTGGCTTGGAGAGTTTCTGAGTACGGGGCTTGTCAGACTTGTCGCTCAGAGAGAAATGGGATTCTAGGCACGGCGATCTGCGAAAGCAGCCCAGGGTGGCCGAGGTGTTGGCGCAGAACAGGCATCTGTTGCCTCCAAAGGGGTGCGCCCTCGAACTTGCCTGTGGACTGGGTGGTAACGCCCTGCTGTTGGCGGAACAGGGGTTGGAGGTGAGCGCCTGGGATATTTCTCCGGTGGCCATCAGGCGCTTGCAGGAGATTGCCCTGATGCGGGGGCTGAACAATCTGCAGGCTGAGGTGCGCGACATCGAGCTGGTGCCGCCGCCATCGTCCAGCTTCGATGTCATCGTTGTCAGCTACTATCTGGAACCCGCCCTCGCTCCTCGGATCGCCGCTGCCCTGAAACCGGGCGGACTCCTCTTCTACCAGACGTTCACCCGCATCGCCGTCGGCGGTGAAGGGCCGTCGAATCCCGCCTTTCGATTGCACGACAATGAGTTACTGCAACTCTTCAGCGGATTGAGGCCGCGGGTCTATCGGGAAGAGAATCGTTTGGGAGATCTGACCCGAGGCACGCGGGACCTGGCCATGCTGGTGGCGGAGCGGGTCGATCCCATCTAGCCCGATTGATTTAATAGCTCGCTATTAATGATTGAGCAAATACCGCAGCTGGACAGCGAGACCGTTGCGAGGGCGCGTTCAGCGTAGGTCGGTTACACTTAGTACTTAACTAATATTCCAGAAATAATAAGTAAAAACCCTAAGTTAGTTTATTATTTTTAGCGACTGGGTGAAATATTCGGACTAGCGCCCGACGGCGGTGAAATCACTCCCCGGCTTGAGGCCGA
>JASFJY010000029.1:0-12574 GCA_050119415.1 Chromatiales bacterium
GCCGTCTCGGCCTGGTGGAGTTCCGTGGTTTCGAAATGCCGCCCCACGCGCGTATGAGCAGTGTGCAAATGCTGCTGCTGCGCACCCTGATCGCCCGCTTCTGGGACCAACCCTACGCCCACGAGCTGGTGCGCTGGGGCACCGAACTGCACGACCGTTTCATGCTGCCCCACTATGTGGAGCGGGATCTGGCCGATGTGGTCGACGACCTGCGACGCAACGATTACGCCTTCGAGATGGCCTGGTTCGCCCCCTTCATCGAATTCCGCTTCCCCCGCTACGGCACCATCAACGTGGACGACCTGGAGCTGGAGTTGCGCTTCGCCATCGAACCCTGGAACGTGCTGGGCGAAGAGGTGACGGCC
Source organism: Chromatiales bacterium (assembly GCA_050119415.1). Taxonomy (GTDB): domain Bacteria; phylum Pseudomonadota; class Gammaproteobacteria; order Chromatiales; family Chromatiaceae; genus Thiodiazotropha. The sequence goes on from JASFJY010000029.1 coordinate 366, forward strand.
CAGGGCACCGCCCGCTTTGTCGACTCATCGGTGGAGCGGCTGCAGGTCAAGGCCAGCGGCCTGACACCGGAGCGTCACGCCATCGCCTGCAACGGCCGCCGGCTGCCCCTGCGCAATACCGGCACCCGGGGCGAGTATGTGGCGGGGGTGCGCTTCAAGGCCTGGCAGCCACCCTCTGGACTGCATCCCACCATCGGCGCGCACTCGCCCCTGGTGTTCGATGTGGTCGACACCTGGAACGAGCGCTCCCTGGGCGGCTGCACCTATCATGTGTCCCATCCGGGCGGACGCCACTACGAGACCTTTCCCGTCAACGCCAACGAGGCCGAGGCCCGGCGTCTTTCCCGTTTCGCCGAACATGGCCATACGGGCGGTCGCCTGGTGCTGGCCGATGAGCCGCAAAATCCCGACTTTCCCTGGACGCTGGATCTGCGCAGCACGCCATCCGAAGGAGATTTGGCATGACCATCAATTGGGAGTTGTTCGAGAATGCCGATTTCCACGATGAACTGATCACGCCAAAGGGCAACGCCCGTGGTTACGCCCGCAAGCTGATCGGCTATCTGCGCAAACTCGACGAGGGCGAACTGGAGGCACGCCAGCTGGGCGCCGAGCTGGCGATCAAACAGATGGGTATCACCTTCCGTGTCTACACCGAGGAGGAGGGCTCCATCGATCGCGCCTGGCCCTACGACATCATTCCGCGGTTGATCCCCAAGCGGGAGTGGGACCGTATCGAAGAGGGACTGAAACAGCGGGTTCAGGCCCTCAACCTCTTCATCGACGACCTCTACCACGAGCAACGGATCGTCAAGGACGGGATCTTCCCCGCCGAGGTGCTTGCCGAGTCGGTCAACTTCCGCCAGCAGTGCGTCGGCATCGATCCGCCGCTGGGCATCTGGGCGCACATCTGCGGCAGCGATCTGGTACGCGACCGGGACGGCACCATGTACGTGCTGGAGGACAACCTGAGGGTCCCCTCCGGCGTCTCCTACATGCTGGAGAACCGGCTGGTGACCAAGCGGGTCTTTCCCGAACTGTTCGAGACCTACAGTCCCATGCCGGTGGATGACTATCCCTCGGAGCTGTTCGACACCCTGGCCGCACTTTCGCCGCGCCCCGGCGACAATCCGGAGATCGTGGTGCTGACCCCCGGCATCTACAACTCCGCCTACTTCGAGCACGCCTATCTGGCCCAGCAGATGGGGTGCGAGCTGGTGGAGGGGCGCGACCTGGTGGTGGAGGACGACGACTGTGTCTATATGCGTAACATCGAAGGGCTGGCCCGGGTCGACGTGATCTACCGTCGCATCGACGACCTCTTCCTCGACCCCGAGGCCTTCAACTCCGACTCCCTGCTCGGCGTCCCAGGCTTGCTGCGGGCCTGGAAGGCGGGCAAGGTGGCCCTGGCCAACGCCCCCGGCGCCGGCGTGGCCGACGACAAGGTGGTCTACTCCTTTGTACCGGAGATTATCCGCTACTATCTGGACCAGGAACCGATCGTACCCAACGTGCCGACCTGGCGCTGCATGGATCCCGACTCCCTGGACTATGTACTGACCCATTTGAAGGAACTGGTGGTGAAGCCGGCCAATGAGTCGGGCGGCTACGGCATGCTGGTAGGGCCCGCCTCCACCAAGGCGCAGCGCGACGAGTTCGCCAGGCTGGTCCAGGCCGATCCCCGCAACTACATCGCCCAGCCGACGCTGGGCATCTCCACCGTGCCCACCATCTCCAGGGGGGTGCTGGAGCCGCGCCATGTGGACCTGCGCCCCTTCATCCTCAGCGGCAAGCAGATGGAGGTCACCACCGGCGGCCTGACCCGGGTGGCGCTGCGCAAGGGATCCCTGGTGGTCAACTCCTCCCAGGGAGGCGGCAGCAAGGACACTTGGATCGTGGACAGTTGAAGCATGACCGCTACCGGACTTGACGGATTTCGTTGCACTAACCCTACACAGAGCAAAACAAAAAACTGGAGAGAGATATGCTTTCCCGCGTCGCCGAAACCATCTACTGGATCGGACGCTACCAGGAACGGGCCGAAAACATCGCCCGCCTGGTGACCGTTAACACCAATCTGACACTCGACCTGCCACCCCAGGTGGCCCCTGGCTGGGACGCGCTGATCAGCCTTCTCGGTTGCAACGAGGCCTACAATGAACGCCACCCGGAGTTCACCGAACGGCGGGTGGCCAACTACCTGATCTCCGACGAGTCAAATCCCAGCTCCATCATCAGCACCCTGTCGCTGCTGCGGGAAAACACACGCACCATTCGCGAGATCCTGCCCCGCGAGGCCTGGGAGGCTATCAACAGCTATTACCAGAGCGCGGTGGAAAACAGGCAACTAAGCTTCTCGCGCCAGGGCCGGCATCGTTACCTGCAGGAGATCATCGCCGGCTCGCAGCTGCTCACCGGTCTGCTGGCAGGCAGCATGAGCCACGACACCGCCTACCATTTCCTCAATCTGGGACGCAAGCTCGAACGTGCCGACATGACCACCCGCATCGTCGATGTACGCTCGGAGAATCCCATCCCCGATGATGCGCCGGAACTGAGTCCCTTCGAGGACATCCTCTGGATGAGCATGCTCAAATCCCTCAGCGCCTATCAGATGTATCGCCAACACATGCAGGTGCGTATCCGCCGGCGCGAGGTGCTGAAGTTTCTATTCCAGACCCGGACCTTTCCCCGCTCCCTGGCCTACTGCCTGGAGAACATCTCCTTCAACTTGTCGCGTCTGCCGAAGAACCAGGCATCGCTCAGCATACTGCAAGCAATCGAAAAGAAGATCGACAGCATGCCGCTGGAGAAAATGGACAACCAGATCCTGCATGACTTCATCGACGAGATGCAGATCATGCTGGGAGAACTGCATGGAAATATGGCAAAAGCCTACTTCCCTTAAATGATTCTCATTTGTTACCGACCCCTTTTAAGATTGACAATACACTCAATCGGTGGCGTTATGTTGCGCTAACAACAGATGTTCTTTCGAAGCCGGCGGTGGAAAAAAAGACCGGCAAAAAAAGCAATAAAAGCAACAACCTCAATTAGAGTGGATGTGAAATGAATATCGATCCCCGGGAAGCGACCCCCAGCGATCTACCCAGTGGCCTGTTCCTGTTCGTCCTGTCGTACGCGCTCTGGCTGCTGCTCGCCGGCAGCCTCGCACCGGCTGAGCTGATCGCCGGTCTGCTGGTAGCGCTTGTGGTCACCCTAATCAGCCGGCCCCATCTGGAGATCTTCAACGGTTTGCGCCTGACGCCGAGCGCCATCCCCTCTTTTCTCGCCTACCTCGGCGTCTTCCTGCTCGCCCTGGTACGGGCCAACCTCGACATGGCACGCCGCGTCCTCTCCCCTACGCTGCCGCTGCAGCCGGCGCTGGTGGTGGTGAAGACCGAGCTGCAGTCCCCCCTGGGACGCCTCATCCTGGCCAACAGCATAACCCTGACACCCGGCACGCTGAGCGTCGACGTCAGTGACGGCACTTTATTGATCCACTGGATCGATGCACCGGACGATATCGATGTCGAAGGCGCGACCCGGGCCATCATCCACCCGTACGAACGCACGCTGAAGGGCTTTGTTAAATGACATTGACGCTTCTGGAAACCATCGCCCTGGCGATGTTGGGATTGGCGGTGCTATTGGTTCTGCTGCGGCTTCTGCTCGGCCCCGCAGCGCCCGACCGGGTAGTAGCCGCCGACACCCTCGCCGTCATCACCACCTCCGGATTGGTGGTGATCGCCGCTCTGCTGGGCAGTCCGCTCTACCTGGACCTGGCCCTGATCTACGGCACGCTGGCCTTCGTCGGCATCGTCGCCATCGCCCGCGCCATCGAGGGGAATGGCTCATGAGACTGCTGGCCGATATCCTGCTGATGATCGGCGCCGCCTTCACCCTGCTCGGCGCCCTTGGACTGGTGCGTATGCCCGATGTCTACAACCGCATCCAGGCCGGCACCAAGGCGGTCACCCTGGGCGCCCTGTCACTGCTGCTCGGCGTTGCCCTGATCTACCCCGCCTGGTGGTCCAAGCTGCTGGTGATCGCCCTGATGATACTGGTCACCAACCCACTAGGTTCCTCAACCATCGCTCGGGCACTGCTGATAGCCGGGGTGCGGCCCTGGAGAAAATCGATTTCTACGCCCGCAGAGGAGAAGCGGACATGAGCGAAATAGAGATCTGGATCCTGCTGGTGTTAGCCCTCATGGTGCTGGTTGCCGCCGCCATGGTGTTGCTGGTACGCAACCATCTGGCCGCCGTTGCCGCCGCCTCGGTGGTCTCCCTCGGCCTGGCCCTGCTCTTCGCCCTGCTGCGGGCACCCGACGTGGCGATGACGGAGGCGGCTGTCGGCACCGGCCTCAGCAGCCTGATTTTGGCGCTGGCCCTGCGCCGACTGGGACTCTGGCGGCTGGATTACGCCAAGCCCGGACGCAATCTGCTGCGGGACTGGCGCCGGGAGGGACCCCATGCGTAATCTCACGGGCCTGCTCTTCGCCGGTGGACTCGGCTTCATGCTGCTGACCATCGCCAGCGGCCTCGACTTTGGCGCGCCGCCGATGCTGATCGGCGAAGCCATCCAGGCCGCCGCGCCGCAGCAGACGGGAGCCGCCAACATGGTCACTTCGGTGGTGCTCGCCTATCGCGGCATCGACACCCTGGGCGAACTCTCGATCCTCTTTGCCGCCGCTTCCGGCGCCGGCCTGATTCTCGGCCGCCGCCACTCCACAGCCGGCACCTTGACTGAGGGGGGCTTTGTACTGCGCCACGGCGGCGCCATGCTGTTTCCGTTGTTGATGACCATCGGCTTCTACATCATTTTCCATGGCCACCTGACACCGGGGGGTGGTTTCCAGGGCGGCGTGATCCTCGCCGCGGCCTTTTTCCTGCCGTTGTTGGCCCGTCCCGGAGCGCGACTGCACCACGGCATGCTGAGCGTCATCGAGGGCTTCGCCGGTGCCAGCTTTATTCTCATCGGCCTGGCGTCACTGGTGGCGGGGGAGGCCTTCCTGCAACCCTTGCTGATTCAGGACAGCCTCGGCCAACTACTCTCCGCCGGCACCCTGCCGCTGCTCTACCTGGCGGTGGGACTGAAGGTAGGCGCCGAGCTGGCTGGCCTGCTATCCCACCTGTCCCAGACAGAGGCGGAAGCATGATCCCCTTGCCCAGTCCCGAACTCATTCTCTACACCACGGCCTTGGGTCTGATCACCATTGGCCTGGCCGGCTTGGCCCTTTCGCGCCACCTCTTCCGCGTGGTGCTTGCACTGGTCATCGCCGAGGCTGGGGCCAACCTGATGCTGGTGCTGGCCGGCTACCGTTGGGATGCGGTGGCGCCAATATTGACTCACTTGGGCGAACAGCCGCCAATGGTCGATCCGGTACCCCAAGCCATGGTGCTGACCGCCATCGTCATCGGCGTCGGCGTACAGGCGCTGGCGATCAGCATGTTGATCCGTATCCGGCAGAAGTACGGTACCCTGGAGCGAAGCGCGGTGGCGGAGCGGATGCAGGCCGAAATCGCTGTCGCTGCCGGCACCCCTCGAGATATCAGCCAGGAGGCACCTCTTGGCGAACGCCCTCTGCCCCCCCTGCCGGAGGCCGTTTCCCAGGCGCGAGGTGAGCGGACATGAACAGCCTGATGGTCTTGCCGATCGTGCTCCCCCTGCTCGGCGCTTTTGTGCTGCCTCTGGTGATGCGGCTCAGCCTCGGAATCGGGGCCTGGCTGGGACCGATAATCCTGCTCTACGGCAGCTGGCTGCTGGCAGAGCAGTGGTTCGCCGGTTCGGCCATGCCCTTTTCACTGGCTATCGGCGGCTTCGCGCCGCCGCTGGGCATCAACCTCTTTATCGATGGATTGGCCCTGTTATTCGCCTTTGCGGCACAGCTGCTGGGGCTGCTCTTCTGGCCCTTCAAACTGGATCAGGAGAGTGGCCGGCGCCAATCTTTGATGCTGCTGCTGGTCGCCTCCTCCACCGGCCTCGCCCTCTCCGGCGACCTCTTCAATCTCTACGTCTTCTATGAACTGGTGGCGGTGGCAACCTTCGGACTGATCGCCGTCTCCGCCACCGGAGCGGCCTATGCGGCAACCTTGCGTTACCTAGTCCTGAGCGGCATAGGTTCGGTACTGACCCTACTCGGCATCGCCCTGATCTATGGCCAGACCGGCACCCTCAACCTGGCCCAGCTGGCGCAGCTCGCTCCCCAGCAGTTGGACAATCCGCTGGGATTGGCCGCCTTTCTCTCCCTGCTCATCGGCGTCGGCGTTAAGGCGGAGCTGTTCCCGGTCAACACCTGGGTGCCGGAGGTCTACGCCACGGCCGCCAGCCGGCTCTGCGCTTTTCTCGCCGGGTTGGTCTCGAAACTGGCGCTGTTGATCATCCTGCGGCTGCTGGTTTTGCTCTTCCAGCAGCCCGAGGCACTCCAAATGATACTAGTGCTCGGCATCCTCGGCGTGGTCAGCGGCGAGCTGGCGGCCTGGCGGGCCAAGGATATGCGCCGCATGCTCGCCTTCTCTTCCATTGGCCAGCTGGGCATGATCTTCATCGCCCTGGCAATTCCCGAGGGCGCCGGCCTGCTGGCGGTGCTGGCGTTGGCCCTGCACCACCTGGTCATCAAATCGGGGCTGTTCATGCTGGCCGACGACTGGGGTGGCGCCATCGAGCGGCTGCGGGGTGCCGCCAAGGCCTCACCGTTGGGGGCCGGGCTCTTCGTGCTCTTCTCCCTCTCTCTGATCGGCTTGCCGCCCCTGCCGGGCTTCTGGGCCAAATTCACCCTCATCATCCAACTGGCGGCCCAAACTTCACCGCTCTACCTGATCGGTTTGACCATCTTCCTGCTCGCCACCGTGGTCGAGGCCAGCTATCTGTTCCGTCTGGCGGCGACGCTCTACGAAAAGAGGCCCGATGAGCCGGCGCAAGCCGAGTCGCCAAAACCGGCGGGGCTCTCGCTGGTCACCGCTTCCCTCTTCGGCATCGGCCTGTTGGCGGCGATGCTCTTCGTTGCGCCGCTGGGCGATCTGCTGATCCACGTCTCGGCCCAGGCCGGCAACGCCGATCTCTATATCGATAGCGTGATGGCCGGCCAATCGGGAGGCAATCGATGAGCTTCACGCCACTGGACGAACTCCTGCTCTATTCAGGCACCACCGTACTGGTGGCCCTGTTGCTAGGCCGCCGCCTGGCTGCAGGCTGGATGGTGACCATTCTCTACGGTATCCAGCTGCTGGGCCTGATCAGGATGGCCATGCTGGGTTATGGCGCCACAGCCGTCGACTCGGCACTCTCATTTGAGGTCCTGGGACAGAACCTCTCCTGGCGCTTCGACGCCCTTAGCTGGTTCTTTGCCCTGATCACCCTCGTCTCCGCCCTGCTTAGCAGCTGGTATAGCTGCGGCGAGTGGGAACGTGCCTTCCGCCGCCAGGGCGGCAACCTCTGGCTCTTCCATCTGGCCATGGCGCTGAATGTCTTCACCATGCTGATCCTGCTCGCCAGCGGCGATCTGCTCTCGCTGTTCATCGGCTGGGAGTTGGTCAGTTGGGCCGGCTTCCTGCTGATGGCCATGGCCGGCGGCCTGGCCACCCGGGCGGCCATGCGCTACATCACCTATGCCATGACAGGAGCGATGGCCATCTTCGGCGGCATCGCCCTGGTCTACGTCGCGGCCGGCTCGTTGCAGTACGAGGCGATCCTCACCGCCGTCGGCCGCATGGACACACCCCATCTCTGGATGCTGGTAATCCTCTTCGGCGCCGGCTTCGGCATTAAGATGGGCCTGCTGCCCTTCCATCTCTGGCAGGCCCCCGCCTATGCGGAGACACCCGGTCCGGGCAGCGCCTTCCTCGGCGCAATCTCCTCGCGCATGGGTTTGTTCGCCATCGCTTTGGTGCTGGTGAAGCTCTTCGGCATCGTCAACATCGATAACCTGAAGATTCCCTTCACCTTGATCGACGCCCGCGATCTGCTGGCCTGGATCGCCATCTTTACCATCATCTTTCCCACCTATACCGCCATGAAGCAGAATGACGCCCGTTATCTGCTGGCCTGGCACGGTATCGGCCAGGGAGGCTATATGCTGCTTGGGTTGGTTACGGCCAATACCCTGGGCGCTACCGGCGGTTTGCTGCATGTGCTCAACTATGCCGCCTGCCAGGCGGCCCTGCTGATGTCGGTATTCGCCGTCATGCACCGCACCGGCACCGCCGACCTGAACAAGATGGGCGGCCTGGTGGCGCGCATGCCGCTCTCCTTCCTGGTCCTGCTGGCGGGCATCATCGGACTCGCCGGTCTGCCGCCGATGAACGGCTTCGTCTCCAAGTGGCTGATCTATAGATCGTTGCTGGTGGAGGGGATGCCGCTGCTCTTCCTCGGCAGTATCATCGGCACCCTCGGCACCATCCTCTCGGTCTACAAACTGATACACAACATGTTTCTCGGTCAGTTGCGGATGGAACACGAGGAGGTGCGCGAAGCCCCCTGGAGCATGATGATCCCGATGCTGATCCTCGCCGCCCTCATCTTCGTCACCGGCCTGTTACCCGGCATTCCGCTGGCCTGGGTTGGTTCTGCCTTGCAGACCATCGGTCTCTCATCGCCGGAATTCACCCTCGGCGGCATCGAATCGAGCAGCGGCTCCCTCGATATGATCTGGATCATCGGCGTGCTCTTCGCCGGCTTCGGCGTCGGCGCGGTTATCTTCTACTCCGCCGGCCGTAGTAAACGGGTGCATCAGCTCGACAACTATGCCGGCGGCCACTTCCTCACCGCCGATGTACGCTATCAGTACAGCGACAATTTCTATGCCGGGCTGATGCATCTGATCGGCGGCTGGTATCGCGGCAGCTTTCTCTGGCTCGAGAGCGGCGTAAAGTCGCTGGTCGAGTTTCTCTCCCTTGGCATGCAGGGTATCTACCGGCGCGCCAATGCGGAGTTCTACCTCTTGAGCGCCGCGCTCTTCGTCATAGCCTGGGTAGTCATCTGATGTCCACGAGCGAACTTCTCATAGAACTGACCCTGATGCCGCTGATCGCCTTCCTGGTCGGCCTGATGATGGTGCTGATGATGCGGCGCATCGCCGCCAAGCTGCAACGGCGTATCGGCCCGCCCTTCTTCCAGCCGCTCTATGACATCGTCAAGCTGCACAGCAAGAAGACCCAGGTCTCCCACGGCCTGATTCATGATATCGGCATCGTCATGGCCATGGGTGGCTACATCGCCGCCGAGACCCTGCTGCCGGTACCCGGCATGAACGGCGTCGCCGACAAGGGTGGCATCATCACCCTGCTCTATCTGATGATGATCCCCTCCCTCGGTCTGGCCCTCGGCGTCGGCCAGTGCGCGAATCCCAACGGCTCCATCGGCATCGCCCGCGCGCTCACCGCCATGCTGGCCTATGACATCCCGTTGGTGATCGTCGTTTTCGGCGTCGCCTACGCCGCCGGCACCACCAATCTGGTCGATATCATCGCCAGCCAGCAGGCAGGCGGCTTCGAGACCTGGGGCGCGGTGCAGATGCCGCTGCTGGCCATCGCCGGTCTGATCGCCATGCACGCCTCTCTGGGCAAGCAGCCCTTCGAGATCTACATCGCACCGGCGGAGATCGCCACCGGGCCGATGGTGGAGATGGGCGGCAAGTACCTTGGCGGACTCTTCGTCATGCAGTGTTTCCAGCTCTATACCACGGCGGTGCTCTATGTCTGCCTCTTCCTCGGCGGCGGTTCCACCTGGTTCGACTTCCTGCTGAAGAGTTTCCTGGTGCTGGCCATTCCGATGAGCATTGCCTACCTCTTCCCCCGCTACCGCACCGAGGACCTGTTGCGCCTGATGTGGAAATGGCCGGTTATGCTTGGACTGATTGGACTGGCCTTTGTAATGTAACGAATTATGAATCGATTATGAGCTCCCTAAAACAGATCCCGGTAATCGAAAAGAAGAAAGGCAACCCGCTGGCGCGGGTCTTTGACGAACTGGTGCGCTTCTGCCGCTCCCGCTCGCTGTTCATTCTCCACTACTGCACCGGCTGCGGCGCCATCGAGCTGCCGCCGGCCATGACCTCCCGCTTCGACATGGAACGGCTCGGCATCCAGCCCATGGTCTCGCCACGCCAAGCGGATATTCTGCTGATCACCGGCTATGTCTCGATCAAGACCCTGAAGCGGGTGATCCTGACCTATGAGCAGATGGGTTCGCCCAAGTACGTGGTCGGCATCTGCTCCTGTACCGTCAACGGCGGCATGTACTGGCAGAGCTACGCCACGGCGAAAAAGCTGGACGAGTACATGCCGGTGGACCTCTATATCGCCGGCTGCATGCCGCGCCCCGAAGCGGTCATCGCCGGACTGCAGAGGCTGATGGAGCGGATCCGCGCGGGCGAGGCCAACAGCTGGCAAGACTACTACCGCAACTACGACTACTACCTGGGCAACCAGCAGAAGCTGTTCGGTAAAGACTGGCAGACTCCCACCGACGTCATCACCGAGGCCAAGCACTACAACCTGCTGGACGAAGGCACCCTGGGCGAACACACCAAACTGTTGGAGCAGCACCAGAAGCCGCTGGAAGCCCTGGAGATGCGTCTGGGCCACAACTTGAAGGGACCGCCAAATGAGTAAGGAGAGTAAGGAGATCGCCCATTGGTTGGACGACCTGCTGGCGGAAATTGAAGGCATCCAGGTGCGCCGCAAAAGCAGCCGCCGGGTACGGGTCGACGTACCAGCCGATGCCCTGCCCGCCCTGCTGGAGCTGCTACAGGGCCGGGCCGGCTATATCCACCTCTCCGCCATCAGCTGCGTCGACTGGATCGAGGAGGAGGAGTTCGAGCTGGTCTACCATGTCTGGTCCTACGAGAGCCACTCCATGGTATCGGCCCACATCCGCATCGCGCGGGAGCCGGGTGTCTATCTCTCGGTCTACGACCTCTACCAGCCGGCAGCCTTTTTCGAGCGCGACATCCACGAGATGTACGGCATCCACTTCGAGGGCAGCCCCAACATGGAGAAGTTCATCCTCACCGAGTGGGACGGCCCGCCGCCCATGCGCAAGGAGTTCGACAGCGAGGTCTACATCAACGAGCACCTGAGCTGGCAGAACTACAACCCGCAATGGCTGCAGGAACTGATCGCCGAAGGCGGCGGTGTGATCATTCCGCCGGAAGAGCAGCGCTTCAGCCAAAAGAAAGATTAGCAAGCGAGCAAAGCGCACATGAGACCCGAGAACTACGAAGCCCAGCGCCAGCCGCCAAGCAACGAGTTTGAACTCAACTTCGGGCCCAACCATCCGGGCATCGAGGGCAACTACGCACTCAAGGTAAAGTTGCACGGCGATGTGGTGCTGGAAGCAAAGGCCGACGGCGGCTATCTGCACCGCGGCTTCGAGAAATTGATGGAACAGCGGCTGTGGATCCAGAACATCGCCCTGGTACCGCGCATCTGCGTGCCCGATCCCTCGCCCATGGAACTCTGTTACTCCATGGCGGTTGAGCAGCTCTGCGGCCTCGAGGTGCCGCAACGGGCGCAGTGGATCCGCGTCTTGCAGCTGGAGCTCTCGCGCATCGCCGCCCACCTCTTCACCTTTGGCGGTCATGCCGCCACCACCGGCATGTACAGCACCATGTATTGGGGCGTGGCCGACCGGGATCTGCTGCTCGACCTGTTCGAGGAGTTCACCGGCGGCCGGGTCTACAGTATCTACAATATCCCGGGCGGGGTGCGACGGGAACTGCCGGAGGGCTTTCTAAAGCGGGTCGGCGAAACCCTCGATTATCTCGAATCGCGCCTGGCGGATTATGACAACCTCTTTTTCAAGAATCAGGTCTTTGTGCGGCGCGCCAAAGGGATTGGCGTGATGAGCCAGGAGCAGGCCCTGGCCTGGGGCGTCACCGGACCCAACCTGCGCGCCACCGGTCTTGCCTTCGATGTGCGCCGGGACGATCCCTATCTGGTCTACGACCAGCTCGACTTCGAAATCCCCACCGAGGAGCGCGGCGACGCCTGGGCCCGTACCCTGGTGCGGCGCCAGGAACTGATGCAAAGCATCCGCATCCTGCGTCAGGTGATCGCGGCGCTGCCCGACATCAGCGGCGCGATCCGAGCCCCCATCCCCAACCCGCTGGCCTGGAATGTCCCCGCCGGGGAGGTCTACACACGGGTCGAGTCTTCCAAGGGGGAGCTCTGTTATTTCGTGGTCTCCAATGGCGGTCCCAAACCCTA
>JASFJY010000030.1:0-12509 GCA_050119415.1 Chromatiales bacterium
AGGTAGCCCTTGTCTATGGCCAGATGAACGAGCCCCCAGGTAACCGTCTGCGCGTGGCCCTGACCGGTCTGACCATTGCCGAGAACTTCCGTGACGAAGGCCGTGACGTACTGATGTTCGTGGACAACATCTACCGTTACACCCTGGCCGGCACCGAGGTCTCCGCTCTGCTGGGCCGTATGCCATCCGCAGTGGGCTACCAGCCGACCCTGGCCGAGGAGATGGGCGCCCTACAGGAGCGTATTACCTCCACCAAAACCGGTTCCATCACCTCCTTCCAGGCGGTTTATGTACCGGCGGACGACCTGACCGACCCCTCCCCCGCCACCACCTTCGCCCACCTGGACGCGACCCTGGTGCTCTCGCGTCAGATCGCCGAGCTGGGTATCTACCCGGCGGTGGACCCGCTGGACTCCACCTCGCGTATTCTCGACCCCAACGTGGTGGGTACCGAGCACTACGGTGTGGCCCGTGCCGTACAGGGCACCCTACAGCGCTACAAGGAGCTAAAGGATATCATCGCCATTCTCGGTATGGACGAACTCTCCGAGGAGGATAAACTGGTTGTGCAGCGTGCACGTAAGATCCAGCGCTTCCTCTCTCAGCCCTTCTTCGTCGCCGAGGTCTTCACCGGCTCGCCCGGCAAGTACGTCAGCCTGAAAGACACCATCGCCAGCTTCAAGGCGATTGTTGAAGGCGAGTACGACCACCTGCCCGAGCAAGCTTTCTACATGATCGGCGGCATCGAAGAGGCTGTCGAGCGTGGCGGCCAGGCCTGAGGATCGGGGGTATAATAAATGGCCATGACTATCCATGTGGACATCGTCAGTGCCGAGGGTGAGATCTTCAGCGGTCTTGCCGAGATGGTCTACGCCCCTGCGGTGATGGGAGAGGTGGGCATTGCGCCCCGCCACACTCCGCTGGTCACTCAGCTAAAGCCCGGCGAGGTCCGTGTCGAAATCGAGAGCGGTAAGGGGATGCAGCACTTCTACGTCTCCGGCGGTATTCTCGAGGTGCAGCCCCATGTGGTGACCGTGCTGGCTGATACCGCCATCCGCGCCGCCGATCTGGACGAGGCTGCGGCCCAGGAGGCCAAGCGTCGTGCCGAGGACGCCATGGTGAACCGTACTTCCGAGTTCGAATACGCCAAGGCACAGGCGGAGCTGGCAGAGGCGGCCGCGCAGCTGCGTGCTATCGAGCGTATACGCAAGGCCAAGCGCGGCTAACACCCACCATCCATCAGGGCCCATTCTTGGGCCCCGACACCTCCTGACCGCCATGTCCACAGAAATCATAAAAAACGGCAAGTTTGTTTCGCTCACCTACTCCATCTGTGATCTGCACGGCAATGTGTTGGAACAGAGCGATCTGCCCGTCAACTACATCCATGGTGGCGAGACCGAACTCATCGGCGGTATGGACCGAGCCGTCGCGGGTAAGGGACCGGGTGAGGAGGTGAGTATCACCATATCCCCCGAAGAGGGTTTCGGAGAGCACGATCCCAACCTCACTTTCACCGATGATATCGAAAACGTGCCGCCACAGTTTCGTCAACTGGGCGCCGAGGTGCAAATGCAGAGCGAGGCGGGCGAGGTTAAAAGCTTCTTTGTAACCAAGATCGAAAATGGTAGGCTGACGGTTGACGGTAACCACCCACTGGCGGGTAAGACGTTGAAAGTCAAAGTAAAGATTCTCGAAGTTCGTGATGCAACCCGTGACGATGCCATGAGCATTGGCGCCCAGGGGCAGTCGACCAGCATCAATTAATAGGGAACGGATCCGTTTTCTTGTAATTTTCATACGTGCCGGTCGCCACTCTGCTGACGGCCTCTTGTTAGACGGCCCGAAAACCCTCGGCTGCGCCTAATTCGAAGTCATTCCCGTCACGGCTAATCTATTGCCTGACAGATATTTCTGAAATAATGGGTATTGCTCATAGCTGTTGGCTAGTGATTGTTTTAGGGGAGAAACGATGCGACTCGGGGTTCTTATTTTAGCGGCGGGTGAAGGTACGCGGATGCAATCCAGGGTGCCGAAAGTGCTGCATCGGCTGGCAGGAAAACCGTTGCTGCGCCATGTCATCGAGACCGCCCGCAGTGTCACGCCCGATAAAATCACCATTGTCTACGGTCATGGCGGCGAACAGGTTCTCGAGGAGCTCGATGCCACCGATCTGGACTGGGTTGAACAGAAAGAGCGTCTTGGTACAGGCCACGCGGTAATGCAGGCCATGCCTAGTCTACAGCAGGTCGATCAGGTACTCATTCTCTACGGTGATGTGCCGCTGCTCAGCGGCTCGACCCTGGTCAGTCTGCTGGCGGCCTTGCATACGACAGGGTTGGCCCTGCTCACGGTGGATCTGCCGGACCCGACAGGCTATGGGCGTATTGTGCGTGACAGGGATGATCGCGTAGTGCGCATCGTCGAGCAGAAGGATGCCAACGAGCGCGAGCTGGATATCTGCGAAATCAATACCGGTATCATGGCAGTACGGCGCGATCTATTGGAAAGCTGGCTCGATAAGCTGGAAAACCGCAATGCTCAGAACGAGTATTACCTGACCGATATCATCGCCATGGCAGTGGCCGACAGAGTGAATATACAAGTCGTACACCCCGTTTGCGAAGAGGAGGTAATGGGTGTCAATGACCGAATCCAGCTGTCCTACCTTGAACGCTACTATCAAACCCAACGGGCAAACGAGTTGATGCGATCGGGCGTCACGCTGAGTGATCCGGCGCGCATTGATATCCGCGGCACACTAAAGACCGGCAATGATGTATTTCTCGATATCAACACCCTTTTCAAGGGCGAGGTGGTTTTGTCTGACGGAGTGAAAGTCGGGCCGAATGTGATCATCAAGAACAGCAGCATCGGTGAGCATACTGAGATAATGGCCAACAGTATCATAGAAGACGCTGTTATCGGTGCCGACTGCCGGATTGGGCCCTTCGCAAGAATCCGACCCGAAACACGTCTCGCCGACGCGGTACATATAGGCAACTTCGTCGAATTGAAAAAGAGCCAGGTCGCGACGAAATCCAAGATCAACCATTTGAGCTATGTGGGTGACGCCATTGTGGGTAGTGAAGTCAATATCGGTGCCGGTACCATTACCTGTAACTATGATGGTGCCAACAAACACCGGACAGTAATCGGTGACCGAGCCTTCATTGGCTCTGACACACAATTGGTAGCGCCGGTAACCGTGGCCGAGGGCTCGACCATTGGTGCCGGTTCCACTATAACCAAGGATACTCCGGCCGATACCCTTACGCTGAGCAGATCGAAACAGTTAAGTGTTGAAGGTTGGCAGCGTCCGGTGAAGCAATCAAAGAAATCCGAGGGCTAAGTTTATGTGCGGCATTGTCGGTGGGATCGCTCGGCGAGATGTGGTCCCGGTACTGATTGAGGGTCTGCAGCGACTCGAATATCGTGGCTATGATTCTGCGGGCATCGCGGTGCTCGATAATCGAAGTCATATCCAAAGGATTCGTTCCGTTGGTAAGGTTTCATCGCTTAAAACCCTGATCGATGAAGCTGAACTCAAAAGCAGTCTTGGCATCGCGCACACTCGCTGGGCGACCCATGGCATGCCCTCCGAAAGAAACGCTCATCCGCACATGAGTGGCGAGAGCGTCGCGGTGGTGCATAACGGTATTATCGAAAACCACAGTGAGCTGAGAGAGAAGCTTCAGTCTGAGGGCTTTGTTTTTACCTCTGAGACCGATACCGAAGTCATTGCTCATCTTCTGGCCAGTAAGATGAGTAGCGGGCTGAGTGTCTTCGATGCGGTGGTGGAGGCTTCTACGGAGATGGCCGGTGCCTATGCCATGGCCGTGGCGAGTCCTGACGATAGCGACAGGATCATGGTCACCCGAGAAGGCAGCCCGCTGGTTGTCGGTCTGGGAGAGGGTGAGAATTTCATCGCCTCCGATGTAGCCGCCCTATTGCCGGTGACTCAGCGCTTTCTGTTTCTCGAAGAGGGCGATGTGGCGGAGATCACCCGCGATAATGTTACCGTGTACGACAAAACGGGTACGCGGGTCACTCGCCAGGAGAAGAAATCAAAACTCAATGCTGACAGTGTCGACAAAGGGCCATACCGGCACTACATGTTGAAGGAGATCTTTGAGCAACCCGGTGTTATCGCCGAGACATTGGAAGGTCGCATCTACAAAGGTCGGCTGATGGAAGAGAGCTTCGGCCATGAGGCCAAGGCATTGTTCGATAAAACCAAGCAGGTACAAATTGTCGCCTGCGGTACCAGCTACCATGCGGGTATGGTGGCTAAATATTGGCTGGAAGAGGTCGGTATACCCTGTAACGTAGAGGTGGCCAGCGAATACCGCTACCGTAAAGTGGTGGTGGTGCCGAATACCCTCTTCCTCACTATTTCACAATCGGGAGAGACGGCCGACACCCTGGCGGCGCTGCGGGCAGCCAATAAGATGGGTTACATCGGCAGCCTCTGTATCTGCAACGTACCTGAGAGTTCACTGGTACGGGAGTCGAACGTTACTCTGATGACACGCGCCGGCCCTGAGATCGGCGTGGCCTCCACCAAGGCCTTCACCACCCAGCTGGTGGCCCTGCGGCTGTTGACGCTCGCGCTGGCCAAGCGTCGAGGTATAAGTGCGGAGGAGGAGCAGCAGCTGGTCAACGAACTCCATGCTGTGCCACGGCAGGTCGAAGTGGTACTGGAGCTGAGCGACGCCATCCAATCGATGGCCAACGCCTTCGCTGAACGTCAGCATGCCCTCTTCCTTGGCCGTGGGTGCTTCTACCCCATCGCCATGGAGGGGGCGCTGAAACTCAAGGAGATCTCCTACATCCATGCCGAGGCCTATCCCGCCGGAGAGCTGAAACACGGCCCCCTGGCCCTGGTCGATGCCGAGATGCCGGTGGTCTGCGCCCTGCCCGATGACCCGCTGCTGGAGAAAGTCCTTTCAAACCTGCAAGAGGTCCGCGCCCGCGGCGGTGAACTGTTTCTGTTCAGTGACCAGCGCGTGAGCATCGACCTTGACAACTACCAGAACCTGACCCTCTCCGACATCTACCCGTCTACCGCGCCCATCGTCTACAGCATTCCACTGCAACTGCTGGCCTACCATGTGGCCGTCTTGAAGGGAACGGATGTGGACCAACCGCGCAATCTCGCCAAGTCGGTGACGGTGGAGTGATGCTGTCGTGTGGCTTGTCGAGAATATTTGCTACTAACAAAGTCGTAATTTTTTAATGTCGTAAAAAGTTCGTCAAAATTATGCAATTTCTCTTCAACGAGCATAAGGACCAGGTCTTTGATTTATGATCCTTGATAATCCCACTAACGGCGTATTTTAAGATAGTTGTCACCTTTTTTCGTTCAAGCCGCTTTTGTTTTTTCCTTGCTGGGGCGCTCCGGATTCACTGACCCGAACCCCTGCAAAGGCCACTGTGGGCAGTATTTCAGGGTACGTAACAATGAATCTGAATAGGGTTGTCATTGCTCACCCTTGGTTGGCTATGGGATGGACGATGCCCAGGTCATATAGTTTGGCCTTCATGGTCAGCGACTTCATCGGACTGTCGTTGTTGGCATGAAGTACCAACGGCTTACGGAAACAGCGTTCAGCCAATACAGCACGTAGTATCAAAGCGCCCGCCTCTTCCCCGCCTTCGCTCATGCCCCTCCCTGCTCACAATCTTGCGACTGAAGATGTCGAGGATCAGGTACAGGTAGAAGAACTGACCCCGTACCCGTGACAGCAGGTAGCTGATGTCTTACGGCCACACCTCATTTGGCGCCTTCGCCAAGGCCTTCTCCTTGCGCTTGAACTCTCGCTCCAGTTCTTTGATACGTTTCTGCCAATTATACAGATTCTGCTCTGAAATCCCTGCCTCATGGGCCACCTCTGGTACAGTACGGTTATACGGTGGCAAATAACTTTCGCATCACCGATGCTCTTCTTTCTTCGGAATAGCGGGCACTTGCTCCTCTTTCCGCCCCCCTGTCCGCTCTTATTACCCTCGTCCCGGGAGGGGGGCGACAACTGTCCTGACACAGGGCGCGCTTCAAAAATCAACAAATCCACTATTACCTATTCAAAGGTATTAATTCATTCTCAATGAATGAAAAATTACCGATGCAAATCGGCGATAGATACTTACTATCATTACCGTTCTGTTTGTTTTTCTACAATGTCTTAAACGGAACAGGGGAGTGCATCACTATAGCCACGATAAATCTAAAAATCGTTGCTTATTTACTATGTGCATGTACACATTGACTTGTTGGAAATGGTATTCCGATAGCAAGGACTTATAATATTATTCAAGGAGCAAGGATGAAAAGAAGTAGTCTGTTTTGTGCTTTAGTTATGTCTGCTAATGTTGCTACTGCGGCAGATTTTCAGCGTATCCAATCTATTAATACTACCGATCAGGCACAGGCTTACGCTAGTGAGTCCGGCTCGCAAGAATCGGAATCAGCCAGTACTGTAGAAGGATATTCAGCACCGGATCTATCGGCATACGATGTCGATAGCAATCTATCGTTGCAGGCGCAGGCATGTACGAGGTGGTGGATAAACGGTCATCATAAATACAAATGGAAAAATTATCTTTTCGCTGGTTATAACAAGCTGACCGCGTCAAGTGATACTACATATGGAGACGCCAATGGTACTTGCGGTATCCCACTTACTGTCGATGTGCTCAAAGTGAGAGGAAATACCGTACGTATCTCAAATATGCCGGCTTACGTGAAAAAAACCGCATACAATACTTCCCATGTTGAAGATTCAGGTAAGACTAAGTGGGTAGGTAATGGTGGTAATGCGTGTGGCGCCATTGTGGACCATATCGCCACCAAAAATGGCGTGACTTGGTCTACAACAACAAAGTCTGGTTGTGGCAAATAATAGAGAAAAATTCATGAGAACCAGTCAGTCCAAGCATATTTTATACGCTTGGACTGGCTTTTTCCTGTTTGTGACTTTGATGGTTTATGTTGCAGGAATCAAATCCGATGAATTTTCTACCGAGAATGACTATACAGGAATACATAAAGATCAGGAGGAAGTAATAGATCATTTTATCAAGCATGCAAATGATGGCGTTATATATGCGTTTAGTGATCCTGCTTCAGCTGCGACATCACAATTGAGAATGGATTTCTTTTTAGCTGAACCGTCAAAGCTGCCTCTGGACATGACTTTTTATAGCTTAGCAGATACTCGTCAAGACTATTATATAATGTGCCTTGTCGACTATGATCCAGTACCCTGTAATGTAGATAACGGCAGTGAGCTTCTGATTAAGGCTTCATTTACGCCAGGCATTAAAAATCAGGAAAAATTTATTCTTCCGGTGTTACATTCAGGAAGGCACGACATTACAATAGTCGGGCTAAATATTACAAAGCATTCAGGTAACAGCATTCCCTACGATAACATCCTCTATAGAGCGAGCGTGGTGGTTTCAGAAGATACTTCACCGTCGTTGACCTATGAAAACAGAAGTGATTTTGATGTAAATTCACGAGGCTCAAAGCTACTCAATTACAAAAACAGCAGTGGCTTGTGTATTTCACCGAAACAGTTAGACATGGAAAACTACCACTATGCAAGGATAGTTAATCCGCTCGAGTTTCCAATGCGCTATGCAGTTGTTATGGTTACAGTTGGGAAGACTAGCAGAGAAAAAAGCGTGGTTGAAACTAGGAAAGCATTTGTACGAGCAAAGGAAATGAGTGAGGCGCGGTTAATTGTCTCCAGTGAATTTAGTCTTAAGGAATCAATAACATTTTTTATTGCCGTTGAAAACCCCTA
Source organism: Chromatiales bacterium (assembly GCA_050119415.1). GTDB lineage: Bacteria > Pseudomonadota > Gammaproteobacteria > Chromatiales > Chromatiaceae > Thiodiazotropha. The sequence continues at coordinate 7,812 of JASFJY010000030.1, forward strand.
CATAAAACTCGAATATCCACCAGGCAAGGTTAATCAAGAAGAAGCGTCGATACTGACATCAAATATCGTAACTAACAGTAATTAGATAACTTTATTGGAATACGCATTGAACCTAAATAATCTTTGACAAATATGAAAGGAACACTCAACATTATAGTTCATTAACGGATTCTACTGGACTTATTTTATAGAACGGAAATAGCCATGGAGGGTTTTTATGCTTTTAAGGTGGCTTCTTGCTGGATTAGAGATTGTCTTGCTAGCGTCATCGACAAATGTTCTAGCTGATGAGGCGATATCCTTCGGTGCGGGATTTGGGGCGCTTTACAATGGCTTTGGTGTAAATATCGCGAAAATTCAAGCGTTGGACATGAAATATGTTTCGCTCGGGTGTATGGGCGTAGGTTATTCATCGAATGAGGGTGTCTCATCAAACTGTGGCCTTGGCTTGGGGTGGATTAGAAAAGACCTGCTATCGGACAATCAAAAGCACGGCTTAGGTTTACATTTTGGAGTCACGAGAAATACAGATCATGATAAAGATGATACCGAGGCATTCGCCGGTATTTCCTATATGTATTTTCCTCATGGCAGCAATCTTCCGGGATTGACTTTGGGAATAACGCCAATTGTTGGTCGCCATAACAAAGCTACTGAGGGAGGCGTATTACTAAATATTGGATACCAGTTTTAAAATGCCAGTTATCGAAGCAGAATTGATGATGAACGTCCGCGCTAAAGTGCTTTCCTTGGACTGCACGAGAACTCGCTCTCCTTGAGGTATTACTAATATAATGTATAAATACAAGCAAAGGATATCAATAGTGTTTTATTGACGGTGAATCGCTAGATCTAATGAAGTGGAAACTTAACGTGAAGTAGTCTATTCGCCTTTTATAGGGCTATATATAATCTTAGGTATCTAACTAAAATAACTCTTGAAAAAATATATAGAGTTTGTAGCGGCAAAAACCAAGTGCTAAACAAAAAACAATGTATATGTTTCAAAATAGCTCCATGTGAACTGTTAAAGCACATGGTGGGTATACTCATTACGTTACTTCTAGTGATTTCAACTAGCGGCTGCTCAACAATCAATGTTCATGCTGTAGAAAAGGTACCCTTGCATCCCTATGTAGGAACTAAAACTGCAGTAAACAGTTTTTTCTCAAGCTTTGTCGACTACGATTACTATGGGCAGCCGTTCTTAATGATCATAGACGTTCCGTTTTGCATAGCCGCAGATACACTGCTACTTCCCTATGATGTGGTTGTCTGGGTAAATCGCAAAGGCAAAAAAAGACAGCGATGAACTTTGAAATGTGCTGCAGTTCGACAAAAAGAGCATAAGCACATACCCGAGAGGTAGTTAGTCCTGCGATAGGCTCTCTGCGATCCCCGCGCGAGGTGATGTGGTATGCACCTTATCAGGTTTATTGCCCTGAGCCCCACTTCAATGCCGAGTGAGAATACGTTCACTCTACGGGATTTTGGTAAAAAGTCACTTGCCTTGATTTATGCTCTATAAAGAGCATTTTCCATATATTACAGTGTCTTAAGCTAAGAATGTCGAGTTCTGCATGGGGCTGAGTATTGGTTGACGTTAACGTTAACGTCAAGTACATTACGAAAACGTACTTTTTCTGCCGCAATCTTTGTTGTCACGGCAATCCATTTCTGTAGCGAGACTGCACAAGCATGGATAGCGGGGGCACTGAAAAGACAGCGCAGATAGACCCTCTGCAGGAGTGGCAAGATGCCTCTATACCAAGCGCCGGTTCGTGACATGCTGTTTGCCTATTATGAGCTCCACCAGGGAGAGGACCTGCAGCAGCTGCCAGGTTATGAAGAGCTGGACCGGGAGACCCTGGAGTCGATCCTGGATGAAGCAGGCAGGTTTGTCAGCGAGCAGCTACTGCCTATCAATCGCAGCGGTGACGAGGCGGGTTGCCGTTGGGATGAGGGCCGGGTAACCACACCTGACGGTTTCAAGGCGGCCTACGACGATTTCGTGGAGGCGGGTTGGAACAGTATTGCCTTTGATCCTGCCTATGGCGGCCAGGGTTTGCCCAAATCCCTGCACATGTTGGTGGACGAGATGCTCTGTGCCTGCAATCTCTCCTTCAGTCTCTATCCCGGACTCACCAATGGCGCATGGACGGCATTGGAGAGCTATGCCGACCCGGCGATGAAGGCATGTTACTTCCCCAAGATGGCGAAGGGGATCTGGAGCGGTTCCATGTGCCTCACCGAACCTCACTGCGGCAGTGATCTCGGCATGCTGCGTACCAAGGCGGAACCCCAGGAGGACGGCAGCTATCGCATCACCGGCACAAAAATCTTCATCACCGCGGGCGAGCACGATCTTACCGAGAACATTATCCACCTGGTATTGGCGCGCCTGCCGGACGCACCTGCCGGTATCAAGGGTATCAGTCTCTTTGTGGTGCCGAAAATTCTGCCTGATGAAATGGGAGAGCCGGGTGTACCCAATAGCCTGAGTTGTGGCGCCATCGAACACAAGATGGGAATCAAGGCCTCGGCGACCTGTGTCCTGAACTTCGATGAGGCCAAGGGGTGGCTGGTGGGTAAACCCAACAAAGGTATGCGCGCCATGTTCAAGATGATGAACACGGAACGCCTGGCCACCGGCATCCAGGGTCTGGGCATCGCCGAGGCAGCCTATCAGAACGCGGTGGCTTATGCGCGGGAACGTATGCAGGGGCGCGGTCCGGTAAGTGCGCAACAGTCGCATGGTCCGGCCGACCCGTTGACTGTCCATCCGGATGTTCGCCGCATGCTGTTGACCATGCGCGCCTTGACCGAGGGTTGCCGCGCCCTCTCGGTTTGGGTGGCGCAGCAGATTGATCTCAGTGTCCGCTCAGCCGAGGCGACAGTACGCCAAGAGGCCGGGGAGCGGGTGGCCTTGCTTACACCGGTGGTCAAGGCCTTCTTCACCGATAGCGGTTTCGAGGTGGCGAATTTGGGCGTTCAGGTCTTCGGTGGTCACGGCTATATCCGCGAGCACGGCATGGAACAGCTGGTGCGGGATGCCCGCATCGCTCAGATCTACGAGGGGACCAACGGGGTGCAAGCGATGGACTTGGCGGGACGCAAACTCCCCATGGCAGATGGGACCCTGATCGATAGGTTTCTAGCGCCTCTGCGTGACTTCCTCAAGCGCCAAGATGGTGACGAGAAGATGGCGGAGTTCACCACTCCCCTGGCCGCTGCCGGGGAGCGACTTGAGCGGGCGGCGCAAACACTTCAGCGACGTGCTGCTGAAAGCCCGGCGGAGACCGGAGCGGGAGCCGTCGATTTCCTGCAACTGTTCGGCCTCACCGCACTCGCCTTTATGTGGGCGCGCATGGCGGAGATCGGTCTGAGCAAACGCAGTGGTGATGAGGCCGTTTTTTACGACGCCAAGGTGCGTACGGCCCGTTTTTTCATGCGGCGCATCTTGCCCCGCAGCGAAGCCCACTACCGGGCCATCGAGGCAGGTGGTGACTGTTTGATGGATTTTGATGACAGGGCATGGTGAGCAAGCCCTGATGATGAGGAGCGATCATGAAGATTCTTGTTTGCGTAAAGCGGGTGGTCGACGCCAATGTGAAGATCAGCGTCAAGGCTGATGGCAGCGGTGTCGAACTGGCCAATCTCAAAATGGCCATGAATCCCTTCGACGAGATTGCGGTGGAAGAGGCGGTGCGTCTGCGCGAATCGGGCAAGGCCGACGAAGGGGTAGCGGTTTCCCTGGGAGGGAAAGCGTGCCAAGAGACCCTGCGCACCGCCCTGGCCATGGGATTGGACCGGGGTGTTCTGGTGAGGTGCGATACCGAGCTGCAGCCGCTGTCGGTGGCGAAAATGCTGGCCGAGTTGGTGAGACGGGAGCAGCCTGATCTGGTGATCATGGGTAAACAGGCGATCGACGACGACAACAACCAGACCGGCCAGATGCTGGCCGCACTGCTGGGTTGGGGGCAGGGAACCTTCGCCTCTCAGGTGGTGCTTTCCGAGGGAGAGGTCGAGGTGACACGGGAGATCGACGGCGGACTGGAGACTCTGGCACTCCCCCTGCCTGCGGTGGTGACAACCGACCTGCGTCTCAATGAGCCCCGTTACGTCAAGCTCCCGAACATCATGAAGGCGAAGAAAAAGCCGCTGGAAGTGATCACCCCCGAAGACCTTGGAGTCGATATTCAGCCGCGGGTGGAGATTCTCAAGGTGGAGGAACCCCCCCGCCGTAGCGGTGGTGTCAAAGTGGCCGATGTGTCCGAGTTGGTGGAGAAGTTGCGCAACGAAGCGAGGGTAATCTGATGGGCGTTCTGGTAATTGCTGAACACGACAACGAAGCGCTGCGTCCCGCAACACTCAATGCGGTTACAGCCGGCGCGCGTCTGGGTGAGGTCACGGTATTTGTGGCAGGTGAAGGGTGTGAAGAGGTGGCCGGTGAGGTTGCCGCCCTGGAGGGCGTCACCCAGGTATTGCTGTGTGACGATGCGGCCTATGGTCAGGGACTGGCCGAGCCGTTGGCTAGTCTGTGTTGCAAAGTCGGTAAGGCGTTTAGTCATCTGCTGGCGCCGGCAACGACTTTCGGTAAGAACCTGATGCCAAGGGTGGCGGCGCTGCTCGATGTGGCCCAGCTGTCGGAGATTATCGAAGTGATCGACGCCGATACCTTCAAGCGTCCCATCTATG
>JASFJY010000031.1:0-12409 GCA_050119415.1 Chromatiales bacterium
AAGACTTGACCCCACTCCACAGATATTAATCATATTAATCAGATGGCTTTGCTTTGAAAGTTAACGGGACAGCAGTGATATTTTTTCTGTTATTGCAAGACCTGATTCCTGACCACTTACAACAAAATTCGGGTTCTGCAACGACGGGCCTACGATTATCGAGATGACGAATATCTCAAGCTGAAAATCGTAGCGGCATTTCTGCCACCACTACCCAGAAATGCCAATATCAACCCACACGAATCCGCGTAGACCCACTAAACTGTCCCCGGAATTCCCATTATTTTTTTACACATATTGCACGTGATTTAAACAGGCCTTTATAAGCTTTCTTCTTTCCTTTTGGACATTTACATCCACGATATTTTCCTGTGGTTTTAAACTTCTTAGTTGGACAGGCTTTTTGGCATGTTGCTTTAGAATCTCCTATACCCATATAGAATTTCTTTCTTTTATTAGGGCACTTACAACCTCGCCATTTTCCTGTGGTGCTGAATTTTCCAGAAGGACATTTTTTAGAACATGTCGCACGCGCCTTCGCAGGATCCAAATAATGTTTTTTACTGCTTTTAGGGCAATTGCAGTTTTTATATTTACCCGTTGTCATAAAAGTATCGGATGGACATGACGTTGTACAAACCGCCATTGAATTAGCGGCAATATTAACACCTGCTGTTGGACCTATATATGCCTTTTTGCTACCTTTTGGACATGTACAGTCACGATATTTGCCAACTGTATTAAACTTATCAGATGGGCATTTCGTCGTACATTGAGCATAATAGTTTGCTTTGTCTCTATATATTTTCTTTCCGCCCTTGCATTTACAACCACGCCACTTACCGGTCGTTCTAAAAAGACCAGACTTTGGGCATGCAATCAAGCCTTCACAATGAACTGTGCCATCTATTTTCTTTTTTTTAGTTTTATTCAGACATTTACATTTTGCATACTTTTTAGCATCTAACTTACCAGGCGGACAAAATTTCCGATATTCACAAAATTTACTGTCATTACCTGATTTAAAATGCTTTGAGCCCAATGCAGAAAGACCTGCGCGATATGTAACTGCAGTTGCACGACAATCTGCATAAAGAAAACCTCCTGATATAATATACTTAGCTAAGTTTTCTGTATCATTCCTATTACAAATATCGACCATATCGTTATACATTGTGTCATCACAATTTTTTTGCGTTTTTCCATATGTTTTAGCTCCAAAGCGGTAACAATAGTCGTGAGCTGCGCAAGCAGAATTAAACAAATCATTGTAGTATGGATGTTCTAAGCGAATATTGAATATATCCGCATAGGCAGAGCATTCAATATAGTCTGAAGAACCACATACTGGATCCTGCCTTGATCCATTGTTTTTCTTATTATTCAGATTTATATCAGATTCTGAAAATGATGAACTGCTATACCCCTGTAATATCAAAATCATACATGTAGTGAACACATACTTTAAGAAATTCTTGACGTCTCCCTTAAAATCATAAGGTTCTATCAGTGAGTTTGTAAATTGTCTCATATACACCTGCCTATATAATCTAAATTATTCAGTTCACTGAGTTTTTTATTGAATTGATGGCTATTTGCGCTCTCAACGGGTCTTTTGCCAGAGGCACTTTCGCCTCGAGCAGTTGATTGGTCTCATCGATCAGCCTACCTGACGCTGTTATGCGATCCTCAGGCCGTGAGGCGCTGTCGGACTTGTTCTGATTGGCTGCTTCGATGGTGCGACTGAGCTTTTGTAAAACATTCGAGGGTTCGGTGATATCGGCGCTATTCATGCAACGCCGCGAGAGGGAGGATTGTACTGCGGTTGCCTTGACGATCTGTTCCGTATCGGGAGAGGTCGGAAGGACCTCTCCGTCGAGAAAGGTGCCGAGAGCGGTAAAGATACCGGCAACGGCAAGGAGGATAAGAAGAGCAGGTCCTTTTTTACCGGCTTGATTTATCAAGCTACAACTTCCTTACTGCGGCTTTCAATGATTAATATCACGATACCCAATTTTACTTTTTAAATCAATAGATGAATCAAACCTTGGCTACAACTTATGTTATTTCACATCGCTCGATTAGATTAGACTACACATAAACCTGTCACCTTAATAAAAGCGATAACAACACAGCACTGACAGGAATTAGTGACAAGTAATATGAATTAAACAACTAAACAGTGCACGACCAGTCGCTTTAGTAGTATAGGCGGCGAGGAGCAGACACTGTTACGGTCTCTGAACGGATATACAAGCTTAGGCGAGATTATGATCTGGTAGAGAAAGCATGCACTCCGAGCGACTTATAGCCCTTTGCTGGAAACCCAAGCAAAAACATACCCAAAGGCATGCCGTTTCGACTGAAGAGCTATCTTGAACTTTTTGATTGGACAGGGCGTGCTATCTTGGAACACAAACGTGGCAATATTTCTGGCAATCAACCACCCATTCTGGAAAAGTTGCGAATTGAACTTCAGCATTGGCTATACATGACTCAGAATTTTGAAAGCGGCTTTAAAGGTTTTGTGGGAGCAAGCTATAGGCTCAAGGGAGCTTGTCAATGATTGGGGTATCAACGAAGGCTAAATCTAGGCGTTGCTTTGCTCTATTTTTACCTAGAGGTCCGCGCCATAAGACAAACCAGAGATGGAATAACTTTCTGATAGAGCAATTGGCCGGCTTTTTGTGGCGTACTATCCCTATGGGGGCATGTGAACTTATAAGGCCGGTTCGCCATCCCCTGGGTAACTTGGCTTGATCAAACCGCGATTCCCTCCGTGATATCTGGATATTTGCAATATGATAAGTAGTCAGGGAATTCTTTAGAAACTGGGAATTACTCTGATAGGATTTTCTAGCGTCCTTCTACCTTTGTCTTCAATGCTTCAAGAGATATAGTGTTGAAATATTGCGAGACGCAAATTGCGGTTTGTGCCAATATAGTTTAGCCACTGTGACAAAGTCAGTTGATATGCGGTGGCGAACCACCAATCGCATCTGAAGACGAGGTTTACTTAAAAGTGAGTTCCGTTCCGCGACCCGAAAGTGTCTATTTCTTTGCCACCTGCCTGATAGACCTCTTCTATCCCCGGGCCGGACTTGCGGGCATTGCGTTGCTTGAGCGTGAGGGCGTCTCGGTCATCTTCCCGCGCGATCAGACCTGCTGTGGTCAACCCGCCTACAATGCCGGCTACCGTGATGAGGCGCGGCGGGTTGCGGGGGTACAGCTCGATCTGTTTCCCCGTGACTATCCTATCGTGGTGCCGTCCGGTTCCTGCGCGGGGATGATGAAGCATCACTATCCCCGCCTGTTTGCCGGTACCGAAAGGCATCGCCAGGCACTGGAGGTGGCCGAGCGGGTTTGGGAGCTGACCGGTTTCCTCAACGAGGTACTGAAGATTGAGTTGCATGATCTGGGTCAGTCGCTGCGGGTGGCGCTGCATACCTCTTGTTCCACCCGGCGCGAGATGGGTATGGCCCATGCGGGCGAGGCATTGCTGGCTCAGCTCGACAAGGTGGAGTTGGTGGAACAGGACCACAAGCGTGAATGCTGCGGCTTCGGCGGCACCTTTGCCGTCAAACAGCCGGAGATCTCCGCCGCTATGGTCGAAGACAAAACCAGGGCCTTGCGTGAAACCGGTGCCAAGCGGGTGGTGAGTCAGGATTGTGGCTGTCTGATGAACATCGGCGGCGCCTTCGAGTGGCAGGGGGAGGGGCCCTCGACACAGCATATCGCCGAATTCCTATGGGAGCGCACCCATGGCGAGTGAATTTCACCAGGGTGTGTTGAAGTCTCTCCGTGACGGGGAGCTTCGGGGACACCTGCGCCGGGCCATGGACAGCCTGGTGGAGAAGCGCCAGGCGCTCTTTCCCGATGCCGATGAGTTGGAATCATTGCGCCGTCGCTGTATGGAGATCCGTGCCCACGCCCTGTCGAACCTGCCTGAGCTGCTGGAGCGGCTGGAGGCCCGCTGTAGCGAGAACGGCATCCGGGTTCATTGGGCAGAGACCACCGACGAGGGCAACCGGATTGTGCATGAGATCCTGCAAAGCCATGGGGTGGATCGGTTGGTCAAGGGCAAGTCGATGGTCTCCGAGGAGATGGGGCTCAATCACTATCTCGAAGCGAGAGGCATCGAGTGCCTGGAGTCGGACCTGGGGGAGTTCATTATCCAACTGGCGGGGGAGACTCCTTCGCACATTGTCATGCCGGCGTTGCATAAGTCGAAGCAGGAGATCGCCGAGCTGTTTCATGAGAAGTTCCCTGACATTCCCTATACCGATGATGTGGATGAACTGACCGCGGCAGCTCGTGCGATCCTGCGTGAGAAGTTCCTGCAGGCCGAGGCGGGGCTCTCAGGCGTCAACTTTCTGGTGGCCGAGACCGGTACCCTCTGCCTGGTGGAGAACGAGGGCAACGGCCGCATGTCGACCACGGCGCCGTCCCTGCATATCGCGGTGACCGGCATCGAGAAGGTGGTGGAGAAGCTGGCCGACGTGCCGCCGCTACTCTCGCTGCTGCCGCGCTCCGCCACCGGTCAGCGTATCACTACCTACTTCAATATGATTAGCGGCCCGAGGAGGGCGGGGGAGAAGGACGGACCCAAGGAGGTCCACCTGGTGCTGCTCGACAACGGTCGTTCACGCATCTATGCCGACGAGGAGCTGCAGGCGACCCTGCGTTGCATCCGCTGCGGCGCCTGTATTAACCACTGCCCCGTCTATACCCGCCTCGGCGGCCACGCCTACGGTACTGTCTACCCGGGCCCCATCGGCAGCATCCTGGAGCCCCAGAAAGAGGGGCTCGACCGCCTGGGGGAGCTGGCCGAGGCCTCGACCCTGTGCGGCGCCTGCGGCGAGGTCTGTCCGGTGCATATCCCGATTCCGCGGCTGCTCAACCGATTGCGATGGGAGGGCGTGCGACAGGATGGCCGAGGCGAGACACCTGGCCAGGGCGGCAGGCGCAAGGCGACACAGGCCGGCTTATGGCGTGCCTGGGCCAGTCTGGCCAGCCATCCCGCCCTCTATCGCATCGCTGTCGGCAGCGCCTGCCGTTTTCGCCGCTTGCTGCCCCAGCAACTCGGCCCCTGGACCTCGGTGAGAAAGGCCCCGCGCATTGCGGACAGGCCTCTGCGAGAGCTGATAAAAGAGAGGGAGGAGCGTGATGAGTGAGGCCCGGGAGCGGATTCTGCAACGGTTGCGCAAGGTGGAGCGCCCTGCGGCTGGTGAGCTCCGCAGGCCCATGGACCGGCAATCCTGGAGCCAACAGGAGAGGATCGAGCGTTTTACCGCCCGCATGACCGAGGTGCGCGCCGAGGTGCATCTGACTTCCCGGGATGCCTGGGCGGATGAGCTGGTCGCTGTCCTCCAGGCCAAGGGAGCGCGCAATCTGGTCTATGCCCCCGACAAGCCGGAAGGGCAACGGCTGGCTGCGGCACTGCCAGCCGTTTCGATCGAACCCGTACCCTATGAGCGGGAGATCGAAGCCTGGAAGCCTCGCCTGTTCCAGGAGATGGACGCCGGCTTTACCGGCTGCCGTGGCGCCATCGCCGAGACCGGTAGCCTGATCCTCTGGCCCGACGAGGCGGAGCCCCGTCTGCTCTCACTGGTGCCGCCGATCCATTGCGTCCTGCTCCATGCGGACGCGATCCATTCGACCTTCGCCGAGGCCGTCGAAGCCCAGGGTTGGGCGCCGGCCATGCCCACTAACGCACTGCTGATCTCGGGCCCGTCAAAATCGGCCGATATTGCACAGGTGCTTGCCTACGGTGTGCATGGTCCGCGAAACCTGGTGGTGATGGTTGTTGCCTGACCACCCCGGTGGTATCTCCACCGTTGACCGAGACAGGTCGATTCAGCGAAACGCCGCGGGTGAGCGGCGTGGGGGTCGATGATCAGCGGCTCGCCAAACACCTCGGCCGGCGTAGTAGATCATCAGACCTTCGATATCGGCCTGTAGATAGCCGTTCTCGCGATCGGTCGAAGTCGTATTAAGACGCCTTTGGGCGTCTCTTCCTCATCCAGAGTGTAGGGGGTCTCCAAAGCAGCAGGCGCTTGGCGATGGGTGGATTGATCTCGAAGGCTGACGGACACCGGAACTCTGATCGGCGGAGGTCAGGCTGGCTACGGGCGCCAGGAAGCCCGGCATGGATTGTCTAGGCAAGGATCGGTGCATGGATGATATCCCCTGGTGATTGGATTGCCGGCGAATGCTCTCATCCGGGAATGACGTGTACGTTTCAATATTATGACCGCCATGTGAATACGGGCGGCGAGACCGGTGCGAGGGCGTGTTTACAGCTTGCTGTTGGTATGACAGAACTCAACGTAAGGAATGATAATGGCTTATTCTATAGTCTCTTCCCGTGAAACTAATATTTACACTCCCTCTGAATGCGCCGTAGAGAGCACAGAGTCCCGACATTAGTGAGAGTACTTTATCTAAAATGGGTAAAAGCACATCATGACCATCAACCTTGAAGATTCGAATCTCTTTAGAGAACAGGGTTTTATCAACGGCTCTTGGACTTCCGCCGACAATGAAAAGACCTATTCAGTCATCAACCCGAGTTCTCAGGAAGAGCTTACCCGTGTGCCCAACATGGGGGCCGCCGAAACGTTGGCCGCCATCAACGCCGCCCATGACGCCCTTCCTTCCTGGGGTGCTCTGACAGCCAAGCAACGGGCCGCACGTCTGCGTGCCTGGTACGATTTGATGCTGCAGAACCAGGATGACCTGGCCCGTCTCATGACGGCCGAACAAGGCAAGCCTCTGGCCGAGGCAAAGGGCGAGGTCATCTACGGCGCCTCCTTCGTCGAATGGTTCGCAGAGGAAGGAAAGCGCATCTACGGTGATGTCATCCCCACTCACGCCGAAGGAAAGCGTATCGTCACCCTTAAACAGCCCATCGGTGTCGTGGCCGCCATCACGCCGTGGAATTTTCCCATTGCGATGATCACGCGTAAGGTCGCGCCAGCCTTGGCGGCGGGTTGCACTGTGGTGGTCAAACCGGGGGAAGACACGCCCCTGAGCGCATTGGCTCTGGCGGAGTTGAGTCTTCGGGCGGGACTCCCCAAGGGGGTGTTCAACGTCATCACCACCCAGCAAGCTCCGGAAGTCGGCAAGGTTCTGTGTGAGGATAGCCGGGTGCGTAAGCTTTCTTTCACCGGCTCCACACCGGTGGGAAAGTTGTTGATGCGCCAGTGTGCGGACACGGTGAAAAAGGTCTCGCTCGAACTAGGTGGCAATGCCCCCTTTATCGTCTTCGATGACGCGGACCTGGATGCGGCGGTGGTCGGAGCCATGGCCTCGAAGTTCCGCAACGCGGGACAGACTTGTGTCTGCACAAATCGCATACTCGTCCAAGACGGGGTGCACGACGCTTTTGTGCAGAAGCTTACCGCTGCGGTGCAATCCCTAACCCTTGGTGACGGTTTTGCCGAGGGCGTCACAACCGGTCCCTTGATCAACGCCAAGGCCGTCGAAAAGGTAGAACGCCTTGTGGACGATGCCATCGCTCATGGGGCCAGCATCATACAAAATACCCGTTCTGAGGGCCTGGGAAGCAACTTCTATTCCCCCGCCGTGCTGACCGGTGTAGCGCCGGACATGGCCATCGCAGGTGAGGAAATTTTTGGTCCGGTGGCAACCGTAATCCGTTTCACCGACGAGGCCGAAGCAGTGCAGATCGCCAACGACACCCCCTTCGGTCTTGCCGCCTATTTTTACGCTCGTGACATTGGACGCATTTGGCGCGTCGCTGAAGCGCTGGAATACGGCATGGTAGGGATCAACGAAGGCATCATCTCGACCGAAGTCGCTCCCTTCGGCGGCGTCAAGGAATCCGGTATCGGCCGCGAAGGTTCCAAATACGGAATCGAGGAATTTCTGGAAATCAAATACTTGTGTATGGGTGGCCTCGGCTGAACTCTATCGGGTATACAAAAGAGGTAATCTGCATGAACAACGCACAACTCAAACTGCGCAAAGACAGCGCGTTTGCACGAGGGCAGGGGACCCTGACCCACGCCTACATCGAGAGGGGATTGAACGCCGAACTTTGGGATGTGGAAGGCAAGCGCTACATCGACCTGGGCGCGGGTATCGCGGTGGTCAACACCGGCCACAGCCACCCTAAGGTCCAGGCGGCCATCAAGGCGCAACTGGAAAAATTCACCCATACCTGCGTCATGGTTACTCCCTATGCCTCGGCGGTGGAACTGGCCGAGAAATTGAACGCGGCAGCGCCGGGTCCCACCCCGAAGAAGGCCATCTTCGTCACCACCGGTGCCGAGGCTGTGGAAAACTGCGTTAAGATCGCGCGGGCGCATACCGGGCGTCCCGGCGTCATCGCCTTCAAGGGCGGTTTTCATGGTCGTACCAATCTGACCATGGGACTCACCGGTAAAATCGCGCCATACAAGGCAGGCTTCGGTCCCTTCCCAAGCGAGATCTATCATGCCCCGTTCCCCAATCTCTACCACGGCAGCTCGGTCGACGAATGCCTCAGTGCCCTGAATGACCTGTTCGCCTGTGACATCGAACCTAGCCGGGTGGCAGCGATCATCATCGAACCCGTACAGGGTGAGGGCGGTTTCTACATCGCGCCAAAGGAGTTTCTGCAGGCACTGCGTACCCTGTGCGACGAGCATGGTATTGTTTTGATCGCGGACGAGATCCAGACCGGCTTCGCCCGCACCGGCAAGATGTTCGCCTGCGAACATGTGGGCATCGAACCGGACCTGATAACCATGGCCAAGGGTATTGCCGGCGGCATTCCCATCGCCGCGGTGGTCGGCAAGGCGGAGATCATGGATGCGCCGAATCCCGGCGGTCTGGGTGGCACCTACGGTGGCGCGCCACTGGGTTGTGCTGCGGCCCTGGCGGTGCTGGAGGTGATCGAGGAGGAAAACCTCTGCGACAGGGCGCGCCACATCGGTGAGACCGTCGTCGCCCGTCTTCAGGCCATGCAGGCACGGCACCCGGAGCGGATCGGTGAGATCCGCAATCTCGGCGCGATGATTGCCATGGAATTGGTCCACGATGGCGACGTGAACAGCCCCGATCCCGAGACCACCCGCGCACTGGTCACTAAAGCGGCCGAGAACGGCCTGGTGCTTCTATCGTGTGGCGTGCGCGGCAACGTCATCCGTTTTCTGCCCGCGCTCACGATTAGCGACGCGTTGTTGCAGGAAGCCATGGATCTTCTGGAAGAATCGCTGGAGGCCATTCTCTGAGCAAATACCGCAGCTGGACGACGAGATCGGTGCGAGGGCGCGTTTAGCGTAGGTCGGATACACTTTGCATGTTGTTAACCTTCCGTAAAAAACAATAAAAAATAGTAAGTTAGTTAATTATTTTAAACGACAGAATGAACTGCTCTGGCTGAGTAATAGGCCAGAAAAAGGCTGAAAAAAGAGAGGCTTTAAAGTAGTGGCAGTCAATGAAAGCAGTTTTCTAACCAGCGTCGAGAGGATGTATGAGCAGGCGGCATCCCTTGTGGAAATGCAGGAGGGACTCAAACATCGGATCAAAACAGCAAACTCGACCTGTACCGTCCGCTTTGGTGTTCGATTTCGTGACCGGATCTATGATTTTGTTGGTTGGCGTTGTGTTCATAACGAACATTTCCTGCCTGTGAAAGGCGGTATTCGTTATGCCCCCGAGGCCAATGCCGAAGAGGTTGAAGCTCTGGCGGCGTTGATGACCTTCAAATGCGCTTTGGTGGAAATTCCGTTTGGTGGGTCCAAGGGCGCATTGAAAATCGACCCGAGAGAGTGGGATCAGTATGAGTTGGAAAGAATTACCCGGCGCTTCACCCAGGAGTTAGTGGAACGCAACCTGCTCAGTCCCAGCCAAAACGTGCCAGCCCCAGATATGGGGACCAGCGAAAGGGTGATGGCCTGGATTGCGGATGAATACCGTCGACTCAATCCCATCGAACTCAACTCGGCGGCCAGCGTTACCGGGAAGCCCTTGGCGTTTGGTGGTATCGAGGGTCGTTCGGAAGCAACCGGTCGCGGTGTCCAATACGCCCTTCATGAGTTCTTCCGCAATGAGATAGATGTAAAACGCGCGGAATTGACTGGAAACGTGTAGGGAAAAACAGTCATTGTCCAAGGCTTGGGCAACGTCGGTTTCCATGCCGCCAAATTCCTCTCCGAAGAAGATGGCTGCCGAGTAGTCGGCGTCATTGAACGGGATGGAGCCATTTGGGATCCAAACGGTATTTCAATTGCCAAACTCAAGGAACACCTGAACGGCAGTGGTTCGATTTCTGGTTTCGGTGTTGGTGAATACATAGAAAATGGCACGAAAGTTCTGGAATATCCCTGTGATATACTGATTCCTGCAGCGTTGGAGGGGGTGATCAATGTCGACAATGCGCCCCGTATCAAGGCCAAGGTAATCGCCGAGGCGGCCAATGGGATAATCCCCAAGGGGCATTCACGGTCTATGAACCCTGCAACTAGAGAAAGGCCAGCTCCGCGATGCAGTGAAGTCCAGTCGGTAACCAATTCACGTATATCCACTGCTGTCCCCCATAGTTTGCTCTGATCCCATTGATTAAAGTAACAACAGAGAAGACCCATCAAGCACAGGTGCTTATGGGTCTTCTTTCTATGTGATAATCATGCCTATTGTTTAGAATGCGCTTCTGAAGATAGTCTTGATTTCATCATGTGTTGCCTGCTTAGGGTTGGTAAGGCCACAGGCATCTTTCAGGGCATTTTCGGCAAGTATATCTAAGTCTTCTTCTTTGGCGCCAAGCTCAGCCAGGCCGGAAGGGATATTGATAGACACAGAAAGGTCTTTGATAGCCTGAATGCCCGCTTTGGCAGCATCCTCATCAGTCAGACCGTCGACATTGACCCCAAGGGCAACAGCAACATCCTTAAGGCGCTCTGGTGCTGCCTGGATATTATAGGCTTCTACATATGGCAATAAGATAGCATTACATACGCCGTGTGGTAGGTCGTAGAACCCACCCAGCTGATGAGCCATGGCATGGACATAGCCCAGTGAAGCATTGTTGAAAGCCATACCGGCAAGGAATTCTGCATAGGCCATATTGTCTCTGGCTACCTCATCATTACCATTGTCAACTGCATTCTTCAGATGATCTCTGATGAGTTCAATGGCCTTGATGGCGCAGGCATCGGTAATGGGCGTGGCTGCCGTTGAGACATAGGCTTCTATTGCATGGGTAAGGGCATCCATCCCAGTAGCAGCAGTCAGTGATTTTGGCATTGCCACCATCAACTGTGGATCGTTGACAGACAGTATCGGTGTTGTATTCTTATCAACAATGGCCATCTTAATGTGGCGCACTTCATCGGTAATAATACAGAATCTTGTCATTTCAGAGGCTGTGCCAGCAGTTGTGTTGACAGCGACCAATGGCACCTGAGGCTTTTTAGATACATCAACACCTTCATAATCCTTGATATTACCACCATTGGCAGCAACAAGTGCGATACCTTTTGCACAGTCATGTGGTGAACCACCGCCAAATGAAATGACGAAATCACAACCATTCTTCTCTAACATTGCGAGACCTTTCTCAACATTGTCTACAGTAGGGTTGGGATTGGTCTCATCGAAGATCACATAAGCGATCTGGTTGTTCTCCAGGACATCTGTCAGCTTCTTTACCAAACCTATACTGTTAAGAACCTTGTCGGTGACAATTAAGGCCTTCTTGAATCCCAGTGACTGAATGTCTTTACCTGCATCAGCAAGGCTGCCTGCCCCCATGGCGTTGACAGCCGGTATATAAAACTTATAGCTCATTACTTTCTCCGCTAGATATGACTATGTTTTACGGTTACATTCATCAAACTTCACTGTTAATGAGTCGATGAGGATTACTTATAATTACACTAAACGGAAAGTATCTGGCTGTTAAAGTCGCTTAGTGTAATCGGATAAACTTAATGACTTTGAAGTTACTTGTTCTAGTAACTGTTTAAAGCAAATTGACTTCTTGTTGAGAGTAAAGCATTCATTCGCGTCGTTAGATGTCTGGAGAGAGGAGTTAATCCTTTACTGAAGCTTCTGATATGCCGCATATAGACTAATTGCATATATATACAGTTGATTCCGAATGTTCTGATCGGAAAAAATATTCTAGTGATTCAAATATTACATTTGCAAAATAATCATTGTTAGCACCTGATTCGCAAATTAAGCAATTGACTAATGATCTCAAGCGTTAATATTTTATCCAACAAAAAGTAACCGGTCAAACCAGATCGTTATTCCATGCCCGATGATCTGCCCGTATTGATGATCTCTCGTTTAATATTGGCCTACTTGAAATTCAGCGCCAAGCTAGGTTGGTCTTTGCATAGTATGCTGCGATTATTACAGCTGATATTTTCATGCGTAGAGATCTTATGGCATT
>JASFJY010000032.1:0-12152 GCA_050119415.1 Chromatiales bacterium
CAGCAATGTTTTGGCTTCAATATACTGATCACGGTTTAGCGGCTGCCATTGGTCGATGCCGTGAGGAAGAATGCCTTCGATCTCATTGAACGACACTGGGCTGTTGATACTGGCCTTCAATTCCGGTGAGAGGAAATTCAACACCCGCTGCGTTGTAGACCAGCGTGGGATGTGCGCGAAGTAGGCCTTGTCGAGATCATCCATTCCCTGCTGAAAAAAGCTTTGTGAGAAGGCGCCGCTACTGGTCGGCGAATGTTTCAAGTAGGGGTAGAGGCGTTGAAGAATCAGTGGGCGCCAAGCCGAATGTGGCTCATGACCCCAGAATCGTCTGACTTTAGCCTCCTTAAAAATGTCATAACCGCCGAAAACCTCATCGGCACCCTCGCCTGTGAGTACGACTTTGTAGCCCGCCTCCCGTACCGCGCCGGACAACAGCATCAAGGGTGTCGGCGCGGTCCTCACAATCGCAGTTTCCGCGTGCCATATGACCTTGGGAAACGCGGTTCCTATATCTTTGTGTTTGCACAATACATGGGTGTGGTTTGTTCCCAGATAGTCGACGAGTTCCCGCTGATAGGGAGTCTCGTCAAATTCGTCATCCTCAAAGCCGATGGAAAAAGTTCGCAGCGGCGTATCTGTATAGTTTTTGATCAGGGAAGTGATCACTGACGAGTCGAGGCCACCACTCAGGTAGGCACCCACAGGTACGTCGGCGCGCAGTTGGAGTCTGACGGAGTCGATCATCAACTCCCTGAGTTCATCGGCCCAGGCATCCGCAGCCTTTTTATTGTCAATCTCATCGGCAGGGAAGTGCCAATCCCAGTATCTGTGTATCTTCCTTTCACCGCTCTCGATGACCTGCAGACATCCGGGTGCAAGTATTTCAATGCCTTCGAAAAGCGAGTTCGGTGGCAGGGTGGTCCAGAAGGTGAATATCTCTTGCAGGGCATGCGTGTTGATCCTGCGCGGGATTGCGTTGTGGGCAAACAGTGATTTGACTTCAGAGGCGAAAAACAACCTGCCGTTTTGCAGGGTATAGAAGAGCGGCCTAATACCCGCGCGGTCACGGGCCAGAATCAGTCGGCGTTTGCTGATATCCCAGAGGGCTATGGCAAACTGCCCATTGAGGTGCTGGACAAAATCGAGGCCATGCTGCTCATAGAGATGTACGATGACCTCGGTGTCCGAATGCGTGTAGAAACGGTGTCCTTTTTGTTGCAGGATTTGTCGGAGTTCCAGGTAGTTGAAGATCTCGCCGTTGAAGACCACCTGCACCGTTTTATCTTCGTTGTGGATGGGCTGGTCGCCTCCCGCCAGGTCTATGATGCTCAGTCGTGCGTGCGCCAGGCCGACCTGGTCATCATGATAGAAACCGTAACCGTCAGGGCCGCGGTGATGGACCGCCTCGATCATGTCACGCAGTTCTGTCCGGCCTGGCGGAGTGCCGCCGTTAAGATTAACAATGCCCGCAATACCGCACATGCTGACTTATCTCTAAATTAAGTTGCCTGAATGGGGTTTGAATGATGGTTTGCAAGAGATGATATCCACCGGTCTTTATGAAATGCGAATGCCTTGGCGGTCAAATGCCAATGGCAATTCACGTACAGGTTTTGCGCTTGCGGCCATGACGGCGTTTGCGAGGGCGGGTGCCAGCGGTGGTACACCGGGTTCTCCGACGCCGCCGGGACTCTCCAGACTGTCGATCAGGACTATATCCATCGGAGGTGTCTCCGCCATGGTTATGATCGGATAGTTGTGGTAGTTGCTCTGTTTTACTTTACCGCCGTCTATCCTGATCGATGACTTCAGTGCCGCAGTGAGGGCGAAAATGATCGAACTCTCCATTTGGGCGCGAGTAATGTCCGGGTTGACGACAATACCGCAATCCAGGACGCAGGTGATTTTTGCAATCTTCAGTCGGTCGCCCTGCGGCTCGAGCTGGACGATTTCACTGGCGTAACTGCCGAATCCTGCATGGCAAGCCGCCCCGTACAGGCCGCTTCCATAGTCCCATCCCGAGTTTTCTGCGGCCACTTCCAAGGTCTTCCTGAGCCTGGGAGCGTCGGCCATTAAACGGAGGCGTAATGCCAATGGGTCGTGATCTCCCTTGCGCGCCAGTTCGTCGAAGAAGTGCTCGACGGCGAAGGTGTTGTAGTGGTGTTGAACTGAACGCCAGGCCCCGACCGGGAGGATTTTACCGATATCGATCAAGTCGACTCGTATATTTGGGATCGCATAGGGCAGGCGTGAGGCTCCCTGGTGTTTGGCATTGGGGCCGCGGATGGTGTGATGCCAGGCCAGCGGCATGCCGCTTTCATCCAGGCGACCTCGCAGGTCGTGCAGGGTCAGTGGGTGATAGAAGTCATGTTGCAGATCCTCATCGCGTGTCCATAGCAGCTGTACCGGGCCCTCGATACGTCTGGCTATTTGAGCGGCTTCGCTCACGTAGTCCTGCTGCAGTCGTCTACCGAAGCCACCGCCCAGGAGCGTGGTATTGATCTCGATAGAATCGTCCTCGATATCGAACAGTTTGCGTTCTATTTTCGTGATCGCACGGCTTAACTTCGACTGGGTCGCCTGCTTGGCGGCGTCGTAGGCCGCACTGGGGGATTGGGTCGGTGCCCAGATGCGCAGTTTCCCGTCCTCATAGCTGGCGGTGCAATTCATTGGTTCCAAGGGGACGTGGGCCTGAAAAGGTAGGATATAACTACCCTCCAGGACGGACTGACTGAGTAATCTCTCCGGGTCTCCCTGCCTTGTAACCTGAGTGGAGTCGTTGATCTGTCGACTTCTCAGTGTCTCAATAATCGACGCATCGGAAAGATGCTGCTTTTCACCCGGATCCCACTCGATCTGCAGTGCGGCTTTGCCTTTAAAGGCACTCCATGTGTCTGTCGCCACTACTGCCACACCTTCTTCGATAGTGAAAACGTCCAGCACGCCTTGCACCGCCCGCGCAGCTTGTGCATCCACGGTTTTCGCTGTCCCACCGAAAACAGGGCAGTGCGCAATGGTGGCGTAGCGCATGCCGGGCAATTTTGTGTCGATGCCGAATCTGGCGCGGCCGTTTATCTTGTCCGGCGTATCGATCCGGGGCGCGGCTGTACCGATAATGCGAAATTCGGCAGGTTCCTTGAGCTGGGCCGTTTCCGGGATCGGCAACTTGGCGGCAAGCGGGGCCAGCTCGGCATAACTGATGCTTTGCCCGCTTGCCTTATGGATGACAGCTCCCTGTTCAGCCCGGCACGCCTCGGTAGAGAGCTGCCAACGTTCGGCCGCGGCCTGCAACAGCAATTCCCTGGCGATCGCGCCGGCCTCACGCAGGGTGCCCCAGCCTTTGCGGACGCTGGTGCTGCCACCGGTTGTCTGCCGACCGTAAACCGCTTTCAGCGGCGCCCGCTCGACACGGATGGAATTCCAGGGCACTTCCAGCTCTTCGGCTACCATCATCGGCAGTGCGGTGAAGGGGCCCTGACCCATTTCCGATTCAGCCACGATGACGGTGACCAGCCCTTGTGGGTCGATCCTGAGCCAGGCGTTGGGGACAAATTCGTCCGCGTAGGGCGACGCTCCCTGGGGAGGCTCCGCACTGCAACTCCAGTTGATGCCTAGCACCAGACTGGCTCCGGCAACGCCGGCGCTCAGTTTTAGGAACTTGCGCCTGTCCGGCCTGAATTCGTTCATGATGTCTCTCCCGTATCCTTGCGTTCGGATGCCGCCTGCTTGATCGCTTGGCGGATGCGCGGATAGGTGCCGCAACGGCAGAGAACGCCGGACATGGCCTGATCGATCGCCTCATCGCTGGGTTCGGCCTGATTTGCCAGCAGGGCGATGGCCGAGAGGATCTGTGCGGACTGGCAGTAGCCGCACTGGGGTACCTGCAAGGCCTCCCAGGCGCGCTGTACCGGGTGGCTGTTGTTCAGAGAGATGCCCTCGATGGTGGTGATCCGGCGCCCCTCGACCCGGGAGATCGGTGTGACGCAGCTGCGTACGGGTTTGCCATCCACCAGCACCGTGCAGCTTCCACAGACACCGATGCCGCAGCCATATTTGGTTCCGGTCAGTGCTAATTCATCACGCAGTACCCACAGCAGGGGGGTGTCCGGGGCGGCCGCGATGGGATGTTCGGTTTGGTTGATATAGAGTTTCATGGCGTGGTTGCTGGTGGGTTGTTCGTGGTTTAATCAGTAGTCAACACGTTTATCACTGGCTTGCCAAGCGCGTAATAGCTCCCGGCTTTTGTCGCGGCAGCGTTGCTCGATCTGTAAGTCTTGCTGACGGACAGGATGGCGCAATGCCTGGCGGATGCGGTGGTCGTCGAAACCGACCTCTGTGGCATCTTCGGCTGTTGCGCCATAGACCAGCTGCCCGATGCGCGCCCAGTAGATGGCGCCCAGGCACATGGGACAGGGCTCGCAGGTGGCGTAGAGGGTGGCCGCCGGCAGGTGGAATTGGCCGAGGGAGTCGCAGGCTTCGCGAATGGCAAGTATCTCCGCATGGGCGGTGGGGTCATTACGGTGTATGACCTGGTTCCAGCCCCGACCGATCACCCGGTCCGCCACCACGACCACTGAGCCAAACGGGCCGCCATGGCCGAACTCGATGCCTTTCGCGGCCAGGCCGAGCGCCTGTTTCATGAAATGTTCGTGTCGATCTTGCATGGATACGTGGTGCCAACTGACTCTTGGTCACTCCCAGCGAAAGGTTTTCGAACCAATGGAGACGAAGACCACGGAGAAGAGCGCAAGAACCGCCAGCTGCCCTGCTACGTCCGTGAAGCCCGCCCCTTCGATCATAACCGCCCTCGCCGCATCGACCATGTGTGTCAACGGAAGGAGGAGAGATAGATTCTGCACCAGGGGGTGGGAACCTTCAAGGGAGAACCAGACGCCGGAGAATAGCATCATCGGCCAGCTGAGCAGGTTCAGCAGCCCGTTCGCCACCTCTTCGCTGGCGATGCGTGCGGCGATCAGCAGCCCCACGCTGATCATACTGAGGGCGCCCAGTAGCAGAATCAGCAGCAGTAGCCAGTAGGAACCGGCCATGCGAAAGTCGACCATCAGGTTGGTACCGGCGTAGACCATTACCGTTACCGCCACGATCATCAGTATGCGGGAGACGATCTGCGCCGAAAGGAACTCGAAGGCGCTCAAGGGCGTTGCCCGTAGGCGTTTGAGCACGCCGTTCTTGCGATAACGCACGATCACGTAGCCGACTCCGAAGAGGGCGCTGAACATGATGTTCATACCGAGCACCCCGGGAATCAGCCAGTCGACATAGCGGATCTCGCTGCCGCTCACGGTAGCACGCTCAAGACCATAGGGCTGCAGTAGCTGTTCCAGCAGGTAGCCCTTGGGTGAGGTGTTGTTGACCCAGTAACGTTGAGCCTGCGCATTGAGCAGCAGATCAAGCTGATGGCGGTCGATCTTGTCAACGGCCTGTTGCAGATCGTCAACCGGGATGAACTCCAGATAGCGGATTTCGAAAAATGGCTGCAGGTGGGAGTTGGCCGGCACCTGGCCGTAGAGCGCCACCTTGTAGAGCTCCTCCTGGCCGGTGGAAAACATGAAAGCAAAGCCTATGACGATCAGTACCGGCATGATGAAATTCCACCCCAGCGCCGTGCGGTCACGTAGAAATTCCAGGTTGCGGGCTTGCAGGGCGGCGAGGAAGCGGCGAAACGACATGGCGTGGTTTTGGATGGTCAGGAAAGTGAGCGATATTAATCTGGCGACTATGGGCCATGCCTTGATCAAGGGTATGCGTTAAGCCCTGAAGACGCCATATTCAGTTGCCGGGTTAATATAGCCCATTCAGGGGAGAATTACCGCTCAATTTCCGTGACTTACCCCCGCAAATGGTGACCTGTCAGCTCCAGGAACAGATCCTCCAGGGTGGGTGTGCGGACCTGCAGCTGGTGCAGGGAGATGCGCCGCTCCAGCAGATGTCGGATGGTGGTGTCGATGTCCCGGGTCAGGATCTCGACCAGTCCTTCCTGTGGGCGGAGGCTGGCGGCCTCATCGGTTTGGAAGCCGTCGGGCAGGGAGTCCCGGGGCAGGGTAATGACCGAGTTGTCGAAATAGTCGGTGAGCAGGCTCTTGGGATTGCCCTGGGCGATGATCTCGCCGCGGTCGATGATGATGATTTCGTCGCACAGCTCGTAGGCTTCCTCCATGTAGTGGGTGGTCAGTACCAGGGTCTTGTTCTCCGCCTTGATCTGCTTGACCTGATTCCAGAGGTTGCGTCGCGACTGAGGGTCGAGTCCGGTGGTGGGTTCATCCAGAAACACCACTTCCGGATTGTTGATCAGGGCGATGGCCAGCAGTAAGCGCTGTTTCTGTCCACCCGAGAGTTTGCGCGTATCGCGGTGGAGGAACTCTTCGAGCACGCAGACCTCCACCAGCTCTTCGAGCGGGCGCGGATTGCTGTAGAACTGCTGGAACATCCGCAGCACCTCATCGACGCGGATATACTCCTGCAGGGCGGTGTGCTGGAACATGATGCCGGCCTCGTCGCGAAAGCGTCGGCCAAGCGGTCCACCCTTGTAGTGGATGGTGCCGGAACTCGGGGTTTTGATCCCCTCGAGCATCTCCACCGTGGTGGTTTTGCCTGCGCCGTTGGGTCCCAGCAGGCCGAAGCAGACGCCCCGGGGGATGTGGAAGCTGATGTCATTAACCGCCAGCAGGCCCTCACTGTAACGTTTGCTGAGATGTTCTACCTCGATCATGGGGAATAAATGTCTTGCTCAACCGGGGTCATGAGTGAAACATGACTTCAATGTTCTGGACATCGTCGGCAACACCTTCGATCTCGATGATGTTGATTTCCGGCTCCACTCCAACCTTTTGAAAGGCGGGGATGTTAGGCCATTCCGTCATCGGTGCGCTGTGCGGCTTGCCGGACAGCGCCTGCTGACGCGCCACCAGGACCACATCGGTATAGTCGGCCTCCCCCTCGCTGCGGTAATTCAGGTCGTGGAAGTGTTGAGCGACCTTAATCAAGGAGTCTGGGAAATCCCACATCTTCAGGATGCGCGAGCCGACCGTTGGGCTCAGCGCCATGATCACCCGGTCGAGTTCCTCGGCGTCTTCCAGCAGTTCGCTGTAATTCTCCGCCATCGCCAACACCGGCAGGGCACCGATATTATGGATCAGCCCGCCCAGCATGGCTTGGTCCTTGTCGAGATGGCTGACGAAGCTGGCCAATACCCGGCTGAAGGCGGCGATCTGCACACTCTCCTCCCATACCTGGCGGAACTTCTTGTCCAGCAGATCGTGGGTGGCCTGGAAGATCTGCTGCATGATCAGGCTGACAACCAGGCTGCGGACCAGTCGCACGCCGAGTCGTGTCACCGCCATTTGGACGCTTTCGATCTGTGTGCGTCCCCGGTAGAGGGGGCTGTTGGCCACCTGCAGCAGGCGGGCGCAGAGTGCGGTATCGGTGGTGATGATGTCCGCGACCTCTTTCGCGGTGCTGTTCTCGCGTTCCACCGCATTGCGCACCCGGATGGCCACTTCCGGCAGGGTGGGCAGGGTCAGCCGGTTGCTGTCGATGGCTTGGTTGAGGGTTTGAAGAAAGGCGTTTTCGTCGATCATGCGCGTTTAACTCCTGGATTTTAAAGGGAGTCTACCAGCGTTCATTAACACGCCATATGTGCTTGCCGGGTTAATAGCAATGGGTCGTTTTTGTTGCTGGCATTTTGAAACTGTATCGCTCAATAGCGTTAATTCTTAAGCCGGTGCCCCCGATGCGGATAGCTTATTCGCTGAAGGGGTAGGGCAGATCCAGCAGCTGCAGGCGAGGTCCGTTTTCGCCGAGACAGACATCGTTGGATTCGGCGCTGGTGGTTTCGATCACTGCCAACAGGTCGTAACCCTCGTCCACCGGCCGCGCATCCACCACCTTGCCGGTACCCTGGCCGGAGGTGCTGGCCTGGGAGAAGAGTTCGTCACCGGCCTGGGGTGGCGTATCAGAGACCACATGGGCCAGATACATGCGGCGCTTGAGCTTGCCAAGGTACTGCATACGGGCGACAACCTCCTGGCCGGTATAGCAGCCCTTGGTGAAACTGACCCCGTCCACCAGCTGCATGTTGGTCATTTGGGGTACGAAGGCCTCGCTGGTGGCCTGATAGATGGTGGGTAGACCGGCGTGGATCTCTTGCAGGGCCCAGAAATCGTCACCCAAGCGAACCGCCTGGGACTCCGCGGTTTGCCAGAATCGGGTCAGTGCCTCAGCGGGTCCCAGCAGCTCGAAACGGGGTTGGTCGCCGGTGAGGCGTATCAGGGTGAGATCCGCCTGCTGCGCAACCCTATTGATCTCGATAGGGATTGGGTCGAACAGTGCGCTCAGAAGAGATTCGGCGCAGTGGCCGGTAATGCCCAGCCGCATCAGATCGTCCGAGGCGTCCGCGAGGGTCACCTTCGACCTCAGCACATACATGCCGAGCCGCTTCAGCACTGGTGGCAGATTTTCCGCCGGAGTCTGCAGATAGTAGGCGTCGCCGCGGCGAAAGCAGCGGAAGCTGGCCAGCATGCGGCCCTTGGGCGAGCACCAGCCTGCCAGGTTGCTATGGTCCCCGGTTACCTGACGCATATCGTTGGTCAGCTGACCCTGGAGAAAGGTCTCTGCGTCCTCGCCCTCGACCCGGATCAGACCGAAGTGGGAGAGGTCGTTGAGGACGCAGTCGAGCGCCTCCGCTGGTTCTATAACGGGGCGGGATTGGAGAAAATCGGACCAGGTTGTGTTCATGGTGGACAACGGCTCCTGGGTTTGATCGAGAACAGTGCGTATCATACTCGATCCCACGGGGGGTGAAACTACCGTCTGTGGTTTGGCAATCAAAATCCACGGAAATATCCCATGAGTAAATTGACCACGGGCGCTTTGGTGCTCTACAAGATCCGCCCCGCCCGCGTGACCGAGGTGAGCGACAAAATAGGCCTCGAACTGGAGGGCGGCAAGACCAAGCGCGTACGTGACAAGGACATCGTGTTGCTGCACCCCGGGCCGCTGCCCAGCCTACAGCAGCTGGCGCCGTTGCAGGGCGAGGTGCGCGAGACCTGGGAACTGCTGGAGGGAAGCGAGACGGAGATCGCCGAGTTCAGCGAACTGATCTTCGGCGACTATACCCCGGCGACCGCCTGGGCGGCTTGGCAATTGGTGGCGGAGGGGATCTATTTCGAGGGTGAACCCGGCGCCATTCGGGCGCGGCCGGCGCAGCAGGTAGAGACGGATATTGCCGAGCGGGAGCGTAGAGCGGCTGAGGCCAAGGCCTGGAGTGACTTCATGCAGCGGGTCGAGGCGGGGCGGATTATCGAAGAGGACCGCAAAACCCTCGGCGAGGTGGAGCAGTTGGCTTTAGAGAAGCGTAGCGGCAGCCGCATCCTGCAGGCACTGGGCGTACAGGAGACCCCGGTCAACGCTCATCGACTCCTGCTCAGAACCGGGTATTGGGAGGCCAATGAGAATCCCTATCCGCGCCGGGCGGACATTGCTATGCAGATTCCTGACCATCCGCTGCCGCCGCTGGCGGATCAAGCGCGTCTTGACCTCACCGGTCTCACCGCCTTCGCCATCGACGATGAGGACAACCAGGATCCGGACGACGCCATCAGCCTTGAAGGCGAGCGGATCTGGGTCCATGTGGCCGATGTGGCGGCCCTAGTGGCGCCCGACAGCTCTATGGACCTGGAGGCGCGCAACCGCGGCGCCAACCTCTATCTGCCCGACCGAGTGGTACCGATGCTGCCCCAGGCCATCACCGATCAGCTCGGGTTGGGACTGCAGGAGCGCTCACCGGCACTCTCCATCGGCTTTGTCCTGGATGACGAGGCGGTGCCGCAACAGGTGGAGATCAAGCTCAGCTGGTTGAATGTGGAACGCATCAGCTACGGCGCCGCCGAGCAACGTCTGCAGGAGCCCCTCTTCGCCGCCCTGCGGCAGCTGTGTCAGCGCTATCGGGAGCGTCGAATGGCTGCCGGCGCCGCCACCATCGATCTACCCGAGGTTAAGCTCAAAGTGACCGACGGCGAGGTCGAGATCCATCCCTTGCCACGGCTCAACAGCCGGGAAATGGTCACTGATCTGATGCTGATGGCCGGCGAGGCTGTGGCACGCTACTGTCAGGCGCAGGAGATCCCCATCCCTTATGCAACCCAGGCGGCGCCGGACGAATCTACGACGCCCACAGACCTGGCGGGCATGTTTGCCTATCGTCGCTTTTTCAAACCGACCCAGATCAAGACCCTGCCGGAGCCACATGCGGGCCTTGGCCTCACCCTCTATAGCCGCGCCACCAGTCCGCTGCGGCGCTACTCCGATCTGTTGGTCCACCAGCAGTTACGGGCCCATTTGGCAGGTCGAGAGCCGCTCGATATCCACGCGGTCTCAGAACGCATCGCCCTTGCGGAAGCGGGTGCCATGGTTAACCGAAAAACGGAACGGCTATCAAACAACCATTGGCGGCTGGTCTATCTCAGGGATCATTCCGATTGGAAGGGCGATGCGGTTATTGTGGCCAAGGAGGGTGAGCGGGCGACGGTTCTGATACCAGAATTGGGCATGGAGGCTAAGGTTCGCATCAAGGGAGAGGCGGGGCTCAACGACAGCGTCAAGCTGAAACCCCGGGAGATCGATCTGCCGGATCTCAGTTGTTATTTCCGCGTCCTTTAGCTCGAATGTTTCATCCGGGAACGCGATGATAGCGCCGGGATCGTTGTTTAGTAGGGATTTGCGATTTATTACTCCGGCGATCAAATAGATCGTGTTCAGCCGTTGTGTGCCTGCTCGCAGCAAGGCATCGAAACGCCGTAGCTGGACGGTGAGACCGGCGCGAGGGCGCGTTGAGTGTAACTCGGTTTCACTTTTTTCTGTGCTAACATTGCAGCGGGAGCAATTGAAAATCGTAGTTAGTTTCTTTTCCTAGCGACCGGGTCAAACATTCGGCTTAAGGAGGCCTTTCGGCATGAAACGGATTATTACGATGCTCATGGGTCTGTTTCTGAGCGCCTGTACTCAGAAATATCTGGTCAGTGACAATCTCGACTACGCTTATAACCTGCCGCCGCTCGGCAGTACCCTGGTGCTGAAGCAGCCGATCACCATTCCGGCGGGAGAAGTGCGCGTGTTTCTCCAGCATGGCGAGGTTTTTAGTAAATCAGATTTTGACCGCTATGAACCCAGCTGCAGCCTCGAACTGAGAACGCTGGCCGACCAACCGCGGGAGATCCATCCCGACAGCTTTATCGTCAGCACGGTGCAACGCTTGATGCAGCAGGTTGTAAGAAGCGATCGCCGGCAATCGGCTATGCTAAAGGTGGACTACGAGAACGGCGGTAAGCCGATGGTCGTGCATGGTTACCACCTCTGGCTCGGTTCAGAGGAGCAACCTGATGTAATGCGTATGACCTGTCGCGGCTATTTCGATGACATCAGCCGGTCCGAGCCGCCATCGCTGAATGATGTCACGAAATCATTGGGCGAGTTTGCGGAATTGATTCTGGCGATATAGTGAACCTGAGGGGCGTTTGGTAACAGAGATGCTCCGGCTCTGCGTTGAAAGCTTCTCAATAGCAGGCTGTTACGTGGGCTTTTCGCTAGGATTCTGAATTATTAGCAAAGACGAAGTGTAACTGACTTACGCTGGACAGCCTACGCCTCGGTTTCGCCCGACCAGCTGCGGTATTTGCTCGCTCCGCAATAGCTTGCTACTGAGTGGTGGCACAGGGATGAACCGTTTAGGGAACTAAGGATGAATTCAATCGCAAATCCTCATCTGAACAACAATCCTGTCGCGGTTAACGCGCCTAATGAAACATTTGGACTAAAAGATAATTACAACAGCAGAGCAGGAGGCGTGTGTGGTGGACGATAATAAAAGTCAAGATATCAGTTTCACCTATTATCCTCGCTTGGAAAAGCTGCGCATGCATGTTGAATCACATATAACGGAGCCGCTAAGTCTTGAACGTGCGGCAAATATAGCTGGCCTTGAAAAAACATATTTTTCCAAATTTTTTCACAATAAAACCGGTATCTGTTTTCGCGATTGGTTGAACCGGGTGCGTGTTTTCCGGGCCTTTGAACTCTTGAAGCAATGTGATTTGTCCATTACCGAAGTGGCGTATGAAGTTGGTTTCCAGGATCTC
>JASFJY010000033.1:0-12139 GCA_050119415.1 Chromatiales bacterium
GGGCGTGCGGCTGGGTAGCCGAGGATGGGAAGTATGAAACTCTTATTATTACTGCCCATGGATGCCGGTTTCGTGATAAAAAGAGGTCTGGGATCTCCAGGGAACAACAGATTCCCGTTCAGTCGGTATAAATCATGCGTCTGTTGTATAGCGAACTGCCCGGCCGGCACGAACGCCACCTGCTAAGAAAGCAGGACAATCCACTATTTGCCGAAGCGCAGCGAACCATCAGCCAGAGTGAACTGAGCGAAGCTCAAAGACTCGATCACGAAGAGTTGGAGACTTACATTCGCGGTCTGCGCAAGCTGGTGGGTGAGGCTGTGGCCCTCGGTCCCCATGAGCAGAGCGATGTGATTCTCGACCTCAAGGCGCGCCTTGACCAAGCCTATGAGGCCGCCTGTCGACTGGCGGACGATCAGACCCCCAACAAGGAGGCGATCCGCAAGCTGGTGGAGGTCATCATGCGTGCGGTCTGGAGAGGTGCCGGCAACGATACCCTGGCGCATCAGGAGCTGGAACAGGAAGAGGCGGCACGATCAACCCACTATATATTGCTGGAGTCTCCCCTGGTGGCCGACCTGCTCGATCCGGAGTCGCTGATAAAGGGTGACGAGCTGTTGCCCGTGCTGCTGTCGGCGGAGCGTGAGGAGTTCGAGGCGGCGATCACACTGTTCGATCCCAGTCAGCTGCGAGCGCTTTGCGAACGGGGGGCTGAGCTGCGTTGTCAGGAGGCGATCCTCGAAGCGAAGCCTGGTGCCCGCGAGCGTCTGGATGAGTTGGAGCGACTTCTGAACTCGATCGGCGGTGCTGGTTGATGCTTCCCGCTGCGTGGCTATTCGAGGTGAAAGTGTTTGGCGAGCGCCTCGGCGCACTCCCCCGACTCGGCGTGAATATCCAGTGGCGCTCCCCGTGGTGAGATACAGCTGACGGTCACCAGCCGATCCCCATCTATACCCACCACTCGCATCACCCGCATCGGGTTGGCGCTGTAACTGAGGTCGATCACCGCCAGCCGGCGTGCGCCGATCCACTCGTAGCGTCCACTGGTTTGTGCATGGCTGAATCGCTCTTCCGTTGGTGTGCGATTTCGCTCATAGGCATCGTGCAGCCGTGCATCGGCCGCCTGGCGTGTCTCTTCCACCAGTTGTTGCAGATAGTCCTGATCGAAGGCGGATTCGGTCAGGCCTTCAGCCGGTTGTTCTCTGACCTTCACATTGGAGGGCGCTGGAGTGAGGCCGCAACCGCCCAGCAACAGGCTGAGTGTTAACACGAGGAGAGATAGTCGGATCATGGGGGTCCTTCTCGATACTTATGAGACAGTAATTCTACCGATATAGCGGGCGTCTGCCAGCAGAGAGACTGAATTAATGCCGACTATAGCAGCCATGAGATCAATCCCCGGCACCTGCCGGCAGCTTGACTGGAAATAATTATCGGTTGGAAAAAGAGAGATGAGATCATCCGGTATTTCTCAAGCCGGCTGAAATGGCATTGATGGAGCGTAGCAGCGGTGTCAGCCACAGCGCCCTCGCTTCATCACTCAACGTGGTGTCGCGATAACGCTGCAGCAAGCCGAGCTGAATGTGATTGAGGGGATCGAGATAGGCGTTGCGACGGCCAAGGGACTGTTTCAGCAGCGGCGTTTCGTCCAGCAGGTCGTCTAGCTGGGCAATCTCCAGGATCTGCTTGCGCGTGCGCAGGTACTCCTCGCGGATCGCGGCAAAGACCAGCTGGCGGTTTTCGGCGTCGTGGCAGAGCCGGGCGTAGTCTTCGGCGATGGCCATGTCCGATTTGAGCAGGGCCATCTGGGCATTCTTCAGCAGGGCGCGGAAGAAGGGCCAGTCGCGGTACATCCTCTGCAGCTGCTTGAGCCTGCCTTTGCCCTGTTTGCGCCAGTCGGCCAATGCCGTGCCGATACCGTACCAGCCGGGCAAGGTCTGGCGCGCCTGGCCCCAGCCGAAGACCCAGGCGATGGCGCGTACCGAGGATTTCGAACGATTGCCTTGGCTACGATGGGAGGGGCGTGAGCCGATGTTCATGAGAGCGATCTCATTGACCGGTGTGGCCTCGTAAAAGAAGTCGAGAAAGCCGGGCGTCTGCTCGGTGAGACGGCGGAAGTGGGCCTCGCTCAACTGCGCTATCGTCTGCATGGCGTTGATGAATGGTTCAGAGTCCTCGCGGATGTCGCGCACCACTCCCTGGCTCGCCTTGAACAGACCGGTGATGCCCATGGTCAGTTCATAGATGGCGGTCTCCCGGTTGCTATATTTGTTCGACAACACCTCGCCCTGCTCGGTGATCTTGATCTCCCCTTTCACCGTGTTGGCCGGCTGTGCCAGGATCGAGGCATGGGTGGGACCGCCGCCGCGACCGACCGTGCCGCCACGACCGTGAAACAGCCGGCAACGGATACCCTGGGCCTCGGCCAGGGCGATGATTCGCTTCTGGGTTTGATAGAGGTGCCAGGCGGAGGCCATGATGCCGCCGTCCTTGGCCGAGTCGGAGTAGCCGAGCATCACCTCCTGGTGATTGTCGCAGGCCTCCAGCAGCGATTTGTAACAGGGGTTGGCGAAAAGGGTTGTAAGGATCGACTCGCTGCGTCGCAGGTCGTCGATGGTCTCGAACAGGGGTGAGATCTCCAGCTGGCAGAACCATCCTCTGTCGTTGCGACCCAGCAGGCCACAAAGCGCCCCGAGAAAGGCCACCTCCATGATATGGCTGGCCTGGTGGGTCATGGAGATGACATATTGCCCGATAGCCCGGGGACTGATCTCCCGTTTGGCTTCGGCGATGACGTCGAAGACCTCCAACACCTGGCGGGTCTGCTGAGACAGGGCCTCTCGCTGCAGCGATCGGCTGAGCCCCTTGCTGATCATGCGCTCAAGCAGCGCCAGCTGCGACGCATCATCGAGCGCGGCATAGTCCTCACTGTCGCCGCTCTGACGCAGGACCTCCGCCACCGCGGCGCTGTGAACGGCCGACTCCTGGCGCACGTCGAGCCGTGTCAGATAGAAACCGAAGGTCTCGCCCAAGTGGATGAGGTCGAGCAGCCCGCCGTTGGCTGCTGCCTCATCCCCGTGGCTGTGCAGCGAGAGAGCAATCAGCTTCAGGTCACGCAGGAAGGCCTGCTCGTTGGCATAGGCGCCCTGGATATCACTGGGCTGTCGGCCCTCGATGCTGGCTTCGGCGATGGCCAGGTTGAGCTTAAGCCTTTGGCGCATGATATAGAGTTTGCGCCGATAGGGTTCATCCTCGAAGCGGCGCGGATTGTTACAGAAGATCGATTCACAGAGTCTGTTGTCGCTTTCCAGACTTTCTCGAAAGGCCCAGTTGGGGTTGCAGAAACGGTAGGAGAAGGTGAGTTCCGAGATCAGTTCGTCGATCCGTTTGATATATTCGGTGAGAATGGTCTGTTGCGACATGCGCAGGGCTTGGCGGGTTACATCGGGGGTGACAAAAGGATTGCCATCGCGGTCGCCGCCGATCCAAGAGCCGAAATGGAGGAAGGCGGGCAGCTCTATCCCGTGATAGTCCGGGTGGTCACCGTAGATGCGCCGGATGCCGGCATCGAGCCGGCGGAAGACCTGGGGCACGGCATCGAACAGGCTGCGCTTGAAGTAGTGCAATCCCAGGCGGATCTCGTTGCGCACCTCGGGCCGCACCGCCCTTACCTCTTCGGTCTTCCACAGGGTCTGGATCTGGGTTTTGAGCTCGCGCACGGTGTTTTCGCGCTGGTTGAGGTTGCGCTTGGGCGCATCCAACATCTCACTGGTGACGAAGATGCGTCGCAGCAGATTCATGATCACCAGCCGCTTCGACTCGGTGGGGTGGGCGGTGAAGACCGGGATATAGGCGGCGTCGTCGAGGATGTCCTGTAACTGCTGCGGATCGATGCCGCGCTGACGAAATTCTCGCAGGGTATGGTCGAAGGAGCCCGCCCACAGCTCGCCCCCCTTGCCGGCGATGCGGCGGCGCTGGCGGTGCAGGAAGGTTTCCTCGGCGATGTTGACCAGCATGAAGTAGATACTGTAGGCACGTATCACATCGGCCAGGGTCTCGGGTTGCAGGGATTCGATCAGGCGTTCCAAGCGCTCGCTCAGTCCCGGGTCGGGCTGATCGGCCAGCTTGAGATAACCCCGGCGCAGGCGCTCGATGATGGTGAAGCTCTTCTCGCCCACCTGCTCGCGCAGCACTTCGCCGAGCAGGCTGCCGAAGAGGCGTACGCGGCTGCGCAGCGCTTTGTCGTGTTTGACGCAGGCTTTTGTGAAGCTGTCGGTCATGCGTGGTTTCTATTCTTGGAATATTAGCAAGGTACAAAGTGTAACCGAACTACGCTGAACAGGCCCTACGCCTATTGAGGCGTGGCACAAGAAAGTACTGATTACGAACCGATCGTCAGTGGGTTCAGAGAAGTTTGGGCTTTTCGATGCCGTGACCCATGGCAGCCGTTTCAGTGATCCCCAGACAGATCCTTTCCCCCAGTTCGGGGTATTGCAGCAACCGCTCCTCGATGAGTTCCGGAATGTTGCGGTTGGCAAGGGAGCCGCCGGAGAGGTTGATGAGGGGCTCGGTCTGCCAGATGAGCCCCTCCCGGGCTATACCAGCACCAGCTCGATACCGTCCTGCAGCACTTGGTTGATGAAACGCTGCTGCCACTGCTCGCCCTGCAGGCGGCGGATGGTCTCCACCACGATATACTCCGGCTTGAGGCCGGTATCGTCGGTGTAGCGGCTGAGCCCCTGCTGGCAGGCGGGACAGGAGGTCAGTAGTTTGATCTGCGGGCGTTTGTCGTCGTTGGCTTGGGTCAGGTCGGTGATGCCCTGGGCCAGCTCTTCGCTCTTGCGGAAGCGCAATTGGTTGGCGATATCCGGGCGGCTGGTGCCCAGGGTGCCGGCCTCGCCGCAGCAACGGTCGCTGAGCAGTACCGTCTTACCGGTCAGCTGCCTGGCCACCCGTAGCGGGTTGTACTGCTTAATCGGCGTGTGGCAGGGGTCGTGGTAGAGGTATTCCGTCGTCTGGGTGCCGTCCAGCGCCACCCCTTTCTCCAGCATGTATTCGTGGATGTCGAGCAGGCGGCAGCCGGGGAAGATCTTGTCGAATTCGTACTGCAGAAGCTGATCCATGCAGGTGCCGCAGGAGACCAGCACCGTCTTGATATCCATATAGTTGAGGGTGTTGGCGATGCGGTGAAAGAGCACCCGGTTCTCGGTAGTGATCTGGCGGCCCTTGGCGTGCAGACCGGAGGAGGCCTGCGGATAACCGCAACAGAGGTAGGCGGGGGGCAGCACCGTCTCCGCCCCCAGCTCGGTGAGCATGGCCAGGGTGGCCATGCCGATCTCGCTGTAGAGGCGTTCCGAGCCGCAGCCGGGGAAGTAGAAGACTGCATCGCTCTCCTCGTTGACCTTGTGCGGATTGCGCAGGATCGGCACCGACTTGGTGTCATGCAGGTTGAGGGCGTCACGCAGGGTCTTGGCCGGCGGCGCCACGCGGATCGGCTTCTGCACCATTTCAACTATCAGATCCTTGGGCTTTGGACTGCCGGTGGTCGATTTGGGCGGTTCGTCACTGGGCTTTATGAGGCCAGCCTTGCCGGCCAGGGTGTAGCCCAGGTTGAGGCCCTTGAAACCCCACTCGGCCATGCCCTTGCGCATCCAGCGGATGGTGGTCGGATTGGTGACGTTGAGAAAGGTCATGGCGGCGGTGGCGCCCAGATTGCGTCGTTTCTTGCCGCGATCGACCAGGATCTTGCGCATCAGGGCGGTGACCTCGCCATAGTCGATGTTGACCGGGCAGGGATTTTCGCACTTGTGGCAAACGGTGCAGTGGTCGGCCACATCATTCATCTCGGCGAAATGGGCCTGGGAGACGCCGCGCCGGGTCTGCTCCTCATAGAGAAAGGCCTCGATGATCAGGCCGGTGGCGAGGATCTTGTTGCGCGGCGAATAGAGTAGGTTGGCGCGCGGCACATGGGTCATGCAGACCGGTTTACACTTGCCGCAACGCAGGCAGTGTTTGATTTCGTCATTGAGTTTGCCGAGCTCCGACTCCTCGAGGATGATTGCCTCCAGTTCCAACAGGCGCAGCGAAGGGGTGTAGGCCCGTTCCAGGTCGGCGCCGGACAGCAGCTTGCCCCGGTTGAACCAGCCCTGCGGATCGATACGCTGTTTGTACTCGGCGAAGGCGTTGCGTTTCTCCGCTTCCAGGTACTGCAGCTTGGTCAGACCGATGCCGTGCTCGCCGGAGATGGCGCCGCCGAGCCCGGTGGCCAGGGCCATGATCCGATCGACGATAAGGTCGGCCTGCTGCAGCATGGCGTAGTTGTCTGAATGGACCGGGATGTTGCTATGCACATTGCCGTCACCGGCGTGCATGTGCAGGGCGACGAAGAGGCGTGATTCACGCACCCGCCCATGGATCTCGCGCATGGCGTGGCGCAGGCTGCGCACCTCCTGGCCGGGGAATATCTCGTCCAGGCGCAAGGCGACCTCGCGGCGGTAGGAGATCAGCAGGTCGCGCCGCAGCAGCAGGTCGATCAGGCGGTCGCCGGGCTGGATCAGACCCCGCACCTCCTCGCTGAGCAGATCGCGATGGTCATCGGCGGGTGCCTCGATGCGATCCAGCAGGGTCTGCCAACGCTCTCGAGCCTGGCTCACCGCCTCACGGGCGAGGTCGAGCTTGGCCTGCAGGATGGAGCGGTTCTCGTCGCTCGCCTCGAAGTCATCGTCGGGTTTACGCAGGGAGTGGTCGCCGGCCAGGTAGGCCAGCACCTGGTCGGCGATGCGGATTTTGTTGCCGATCGACTCCTCGATGTTGATGCGCTCGATGCCGCGGCTGTAGTCGGCCAGCTTGTCCAGCGGGATGACCACGTCCTCGTTGATCTTGAAGGCGTTGGTATGGGCCGAGATGGCGGCGGTACGGGAACGGTCGAGCCAGAAGTTGCGCCGCGCCTCGGGGCTGCTGGCGATGAAGGCCTCGCCCTCGCGGGCCTGTGTCATGCGTACCACCTCGGTGGCAGCGTCTTCGACTTGCTTGGCATCGTCGCTGGCGATATCGGCCAGCAGTACCATTTTCGGCCGGTCCCTGCGAGGCGCCTTGGTGGAGTACTTGACCGCCTTCAGATAACGCTCGTCCAGGTGCTCCAGGCCGCCCAGCAGCACCTCGTCGTGCTTGTCCAGATACTCCTTGATTTCGACGATGGCGGGCACCGCCTTGCCGATGTCGCTGCCGAAGAACTCCAGGCAGAGAGTGCGCACCTGGCTCGGCATACGGTGGAGCACGAAGCGGGCCGAGGTGATCAGGCCGTCGCAGCCCTCTTTTTGTACCCCCGGCAGGCCGCAGAGAAACTTATCGGTGACATCCTTGCCCAGGCCGACCTTGCGCAAGGCGCTGCCGGGCATGCGCAGGATCTCCGGATCGCCCAGCCTGGCCTTGCCGTCACTTGCGTAACGGGTGATGCGGAAGCTCACCTCAGGCTGGTCATGGATCTTGCCCAGATTGTGATTGAGACGCTCCACCTCCAGCCACTCTCCCTGGGGGGTGACCATGCGCCAGCTGGCCAGATTGTCGAGGGTGGTGCCCCAGAGGACCGCCTTTTTGCCGCCGGCGTTCATGGCGATGTTGCCACCAATGGTGGAGGCGTCCTGGGAGGTGGGGTCGACGGCGAAGGCCAGCCCGGCCGCCTCGGCCCGTTCGGAGACCCGTCGGGTGACCGCACCGGCGCCGGTCCACACCGTGGGCACTCTACCCTCGACGCCAGGCAGTTCGATCTCCTCCACCGGGCCGACACGGTCGAGCTTCTCGGTGTTGATCACCGCGCTGTGGGGATCGAGGGGCACGGCGCTGCCGGTATAGCCGGTACCGCCACCACGGGGGATCAGGGTCAGGCGCGACTCGATACAGGCCTTGACGATGGGGGCGATCTCCGACTCGCTGTCGGGGGTGATTACCACGAAAGGTATCTCCACGCGCCAGTCGGTGGCGTCGGTGGCGTGGGAGACCCGGGCCATACCGCTGAAATCGACATTGTCGGGGCGGGTCAATCCGATCAGGTTGCGCTTGGTATGGCGGCGCAGCTCCAGCAGTTTGTCGAAGCGGCGTGCGAAATCCGCCACCGCATCTCTTGCCGCGGCCAGTAGCTCAAGCGCCTGCTGATTGCCGTTGGTGCGCAGTTCGAATTGGTCCAAACGGTGTTTCAGGGCATCGATCAGAGCCGCTCGGCGTTCTGAATCGTTGAGCAGATCATCCTGCAGATAGGGATTGCGGGTGATGACCCACATGTCGCCCAATACTTCGAAAAGCATGCGCGCGGAGCGGCCGGTACGGCGGCTGCCGCGCAGCGCCTC
Organism: Chromatiales bacterium; assembly: GCA_050119415.1. Classification (GTDB taxonomy): domain Bacteria; phylum Pseudomonadota; class Gammaproteobacteria; order Chromatiales; family Chromatiaceae; genus Thiodiazotropha. The sequence goes on from JASFJY010000033.1 coordinate 8,343, forward strand.
GATCAGCTCCCACATCTCTTGGCCGAGGAACCGGATGACGATTTCCCGGTCAGAGAACGAGGTGTAGTTATAGGGGATTTCGCGGATGCGCGGGTTGGTGTCTTTGTTCATGCAGGGCGTTGACCAGGAGAGGGCCTGGAGACCAGGCCGGATAATTCAGGCGCACCATTGTAGCTCAATTGATCTCGTGGCTTAACCCGAATGCTTCACCCGTGGGTATAACATTCGAGTGAATGGCAAAATAAGCAATTTCTTAGTCTAATAACCGTTTTATCTAAAGGAGAATCTCGATGCCTCATAAAAACAGGGTAACAATGGGCCTGGTTGCTGCCGCGCTGATCTACGGCGCCAGTAGTCACGCGGTTTTCGCGGGTGATTTGGAAAGAGCCTTGGATTACCGCCAGGGTGTGATGAATGTCTACAGCTGGAACATGAAGGAGATGGGCGCCATGTTGAAGGGTAAAAAAACCTACGATGCGAAGGCGTTCGCCCGTCATGCCAATGATTTGGCCAGTGCCGCCTCGCTCGATCTGCTGGCGGGTTTTCCTGAGGATTCCGACAAGGGCGAGACCGATGCCCTGCCCGATATCTGGCTCGATTTTGAGGATTTCACCCAGAAGCTCGAGGACTTGCGCAAAGCGAGCCGCTCCCTCAGCGAGGCGGCGGCAAGTGGCGACAAGGCCGCGATGGGCGATGCCTTCGGCAAGACAGGCAAGACCTGCAAAGGGTGTCACGACAGTTACAAGAACTGAGTCGGCTATCCCCCCCAGGTGAAGTCGGAAGCCTCCTCCTCCTCTTCGCCGAGGATCTTTTCGATGGTGCAGGCAATCTCATAGCCCCCGTCGTCCGCCGGCGTGGTGCGTATAACGTTGGCGGTGGCCGAGAGCGGCGGTGTGATGGTGTTCATTGGTACGATATGTACCAGCAGTCGCGTGCCGGGGTTGATCTCCTGGGGCGCGAGGATCAGAAGACCCGAAGCGCTGAGATTCTTGACGATAGCCTCAGTCATCTCTTCCGTGCTCTGAATACGGAACTGGGCGGGGCAGTCGATCCCCATGCGGCGGAAGTGTCGCTTCTCGGCATACTCGGTCATTCACGGTCTCCTATGTTAGCTGGTGTCGCGTAACTATGAGGATTTACTAACCTTGATTCTGACGAAGCCACATTCGGAGTCCCGCAGATGATCCGGATCAAGGCGCGACTCGCTGAATGAAGCTTTGTCGAAATTGGGGTTAGTAAGGATTTACTTTAGCAGTAAGCGAACGGGCATACAGTGTTAAGAGTGCTGGTTAAGGTGTTTTTTTCTGGTTTTCAGGCTTTGGGTTATGCTTGAAATGAGAGTCCGTTGGAAACGTGGCAACGGTTCCCGATACCGACCCAAGAGGATGATACAGATGTCTAGAATCGCCGGCTTGCTATTTATCGCCTGTACCCTGCTGGCGCAGGCGGCCATCGGTGAGGAGATCTATCGCACCGTGGATGAGGAGGGCAACGTCACTTTTACCGATACTCCGGCGGCCGATGACGCTTCGGCGCGGCCGGTGGCGCTGCCGCCGGGTCCGTCTGAGGAGAGGCTGCGCGAGTCAGAACAGCGGCAGCGCCAGATTCGCGAAGCGGCTGAAATCTCGGCTCAACAGCGATCGCAGAAGAAGCGTGCACAGCAGTTACGCATCAAGGCCGCTGAAAAGAGTCTGGCCGAAGCGGAGGCCGAACTGGCCGAGGCGAGTGTGATCAAGGACGAAGATCGCCAGAACCTGGCCGGAGGCAAGCGACGTGTACATCCGGACTACTTTGAACGGGTCAAACAGGCTGAAGCGGCCGTCGAGGAGGCACGCAAGGCACTGCGGGAGGCGCGCGGTTACTAATACTCTGCTGAAACCGCTCATTGATAGGGGACACTCCGCCAGGCCCTGACACGATGCAGATCTATTTGGTCGGAGGCGCCATACGCGACAGACTACTGGGGCGACCTGTGCAGGAACGGGATTATCTGGTGGTCGGTGCCACCCCGCAAGAGATGCTGGAGTTGGGTTACCGGCAGGTGGGTCGCGATTTCCCGGTCTTTCTTCACCCGCAGACTCATGAGGAATACGCCCTGGCGCGCACAGACAGGAGCGCTGTGGCAGACGGGCGCCCCCATGCCGATCCCTCGGTGACCCTGGAAGAGGATCTGGCGCGTCGCGACCTCACCATCAACGCAATTGCCGAGTCCTCGAACGGTGAGCTGATCGATCCCTTCGGCGGTTTGACGGATCTGCGGCGGCGTCTGCTGCGCCATGTCTCGCCGGCTTTTGCCGAAGATCCTGTCAGGGTGTTGCGGGTGGCCCGCCTGAAGGCACGTTACGCCGATCTGGGCTTTAGCATCGCCGAAGAGACCTGGGCTTTGATGCGTCAGCTGGTCGATGCCGGGCGTCTTGACCGGCTGGTACCGGAGCGGGTTTGGCAGGAGCTGATCGGTGCCCTGAGCACAGCCAAGCCACAGGCTTTCTTCGATAGCTTGCGTCAATGTGGCGCTCTCGCCCGTGCATTACCCGAGATAGACGGCCTTTATGGGGTGCCACAACCGACCCGTTGGCACCCCGAGGTCGACTGCGGCGTGCATACCCTGATGGCGCTCGGCGTGGCTTGCGAGCTGAGTGAATCCCCGGAGGTGCGTTTCGCCACCCTTACCCACGATCTGGGCAAGGCCAATACGCCATCCCATATCCTGCCAAGCCACCATGGCCATGAGGAGCGGGGCAGAAGGCTGGTGGAAGGTTTGTGCGAGCGGCTCAAGGCGCCGAACCGCTTTCGTGAACTGGCTATAAGTTGCACTCTGTACCACGGCTATACCCACAGGCTCTATGAGTTGCGGCCGAAGACGGTGGTCAAGCTGCTCATGGGGCTGGATGCTTTCCGCCGTCCCGAGCGGCTGCGGCAGTTTCTGCTGGTGTGCGAGGCCGACTATCGGGGCCGCAAAGGCTTTTACGCGCGCCCCTATCCGCAGGCCGCCGATCTGTGGCGTCTCTACCTGGCGGCCAGCGGGGCCAGTCTGCAACCGGATGAGGCGGCAGGCACAGGCTGGCTGCGGGGTGAAGTGATTCGCCGCGAGCGGGTGCGCCGGGTTGCGGCGGCGATGCCGAACATATCAGCCGCTGAGTCGGTCGAAGATGCGGAAACCGGCGACATAGGTGCCGATAGCGGAGCCCAGGGTACTGAGGAAGAAGACCAGCATGATGCGTGAGACCCGGTTGCGCCACCAACCGCGAAGCTTGGTGGTATCGCTGCGTAGGCGCCCGAAGTCGGCTACAGTGGGTTTGCGCAGGAAAATCTCGGCAGCGGCCGTAGCCATGCCGGCACCGATGGTCGGGTTCAGCGAAGTGAGGGGAGCGGCCAGGAAGGCGGTCATCACCGTCAAGGGGTGGGCAGCGGCCAGCAGGGCGCCTAGGGCGGAGAGTCCGCCGTTGATCACCACCCAGTCGAGCACCAGCTCCCAGCCGAGTCCGGGATTGCGCTGGAAACCGATGAAGAAGCCGGTCAGCACCAGTGCCACGATCAGCCAGGGGATCCATTTGGGCCAGATGCTGGGGCGTGGCTGCTGATCGAGCTGGGCAATCAGTTCGTCGGGAGAGCCCGGCGGGTTCTCGAGATAACGGCTGATGCCGTTGAGATGGCCCGCGCCCACCACGACAAGCAGGTTCTCGTGCCCTTGCTGCTCGATCTCCTGCAGCAGGCGGGCGGCCATATAGCGGTCGCGTTCATCGATCAGGGGCAGGTAGAGATCCTGACGGTCCTCTGCGAATTCGGCGAAGGTGGTC
>JASFJY010000034.1:0-12077 GCA_050119415.1 Chromatiales bacterium
TAGATTTCGCCGTCGATACGGGCGCGGATGAAACCCTGAGCGTGCAACTCCTGCAGCAGCTTGTGGTGCTCGCCCTTACGCTCCTTCACCACCGGCGCCAGCAACATCAGGCGAACTCCCTGCGGCAGTTCCAGTACCTGGTCTACCATCTGGCTGATGCTCTGAGCCTCCAGGGGGGTGTCATGATGGGGGCAGCGGGGGATGCCGACACGGGCGAACAGCAGGCGCAGGTAGTCGTAGATCTCGGTGATTGTGCCGACCGTGGAGCGAGGATTGTGCGAAGTGGTCTTCTGTTCGATGGAGATGGCTGGCGAAAGCCCCTCGATGTGGTCCACATCCGGCTTTTCCATCAGCGAGAGGAACTGGCGGGCGTAGGCGGAGAGCGACTCCACATAACGTCGCTGACCCTCGGCATAGAGGGTGTCGAAGGCCAACGAGGATTTGCCTGAACCGGAAAGGCCGGTGAAGACAATGAGTTTGTCCCGCGGCAGTTCCAGGTCCACGTTCTGGAGGTTGTGGGTGCGCGCCCCGCGAATGCTGATGGATTCCATGAGTGTTAACAGATCCTACTGCATCGAATTGAGCCAACCTGATACTATACGCGCTCTTTCAATTTCCTGACAAAGCGATTAAGGCATGGCGAGAGGCAACAAGGGTAGCGCTGGTCTGAACCCGATAGAACGACGTGCGGCCTACTCCCTTTCCGGGCTCTTTTCCCTGCGTATGTTGGGGTTATTTCTCATTCTGCCGGTCTTCGCCCTCTATGCGGAAGGGCTGCCGGAGGTTACCCCGCTGCTGGTCGGCATCGCCATCGGCGCCTATGGCCTGACCCAGGCCCTGTTGCAGATCCCCTTCGGCATGCTCTCTGACCGTATCGGCCGTAAACCGGTGCTGATAGGCGGCCTGCTGGTCTTCGCGCTGGGCAGCGCGGTGGCGGCCAGCGCCGACACGATTTATGGCATCATCCTCGGCCGCGCCCTGCAGGGCAGCGGCGCCATCGCGGCGGTTATCATGGCTCTGGCCGCCGACTTGAGCCGTGAACAGCTGCGTCTGCGTATCATGGCCTTCATTGGCATCAGTATTGGCGTCGCTTTCGCGGCGGCAATGGTCTTGGGGCCCATCCTCAACCACTGGATCGGTGTGCCGGGGATCTTCTGGTTGACTGCCCTGCTGGCCCTTGTCGGCGTCGCCGTAGTGGTCTTTGTGGTCCCCACCCCCGCGGAGAGTCACCTGCACCGGGACGCGGAGGCGGTGCCGGGGCAGTTCGGCAAGGTCATGCGGGAGCCTGAGCTGTTGCGGCTCGACTTCGGCATCCTCACCCTGCATATGTCCCTGACCGCCATGTTTCTGGCCTATCCGCTGGCACTACGGGATCTCGGCATCGACAGCGGGCATCACTGGATGGTCTACCTGCCGGTGATGCTGCTCTCGATGATCTCAATGGTCCCCTTCGTCATCATCGCCGAGAGCCGCCGGCGCATGCGGCCGGTCTTTCTCGGGGCCGTGATCGCCCTGGGAGTGGGTGCCCTGCTGCTGTTCGAGTTCGACACCAGCCTGGGCGGATTGCTGATCGGCCTCTTTGTATTCTTTACCGCCTTCAATCTGCTGGAGGCGACCCTGCCCTCACTGGTGGCCAAGGTGGCCCCGGGGCAATACAAGGGGACGGCCATGGGGGTCTACTCCAGCTCCCAGTTCATTGGCGCCTTTCTCGGTGGTGTCCTGGGTGGTTGGATACACAGCCGCTACGGCATCGACGGGACTTTTCTCTTCTGCGCCGCTATGGCGGGGCTCTGGCTGCTGCTGGCCTGGGGCATGTCCGACCCGAACTACCTCAGCAACTACCTGCTGCGGGTCGGAAAACTGCAAGAGGGAGAGGTGGATATGCTGGCCGCGGAGTTGAAATCCCTCGACGGTGTCGCCGAAGTGGTGATCCTCCCCGAGGACGAGATCGCCTATCTCAAGGTCGACCTGCAGCAGATCGATCAACAAGCCCTGGATGGATATGCTGTCCAGGGGTAAACTGACGGTTTGATTTTAACAGCCCAGCCCCCCCAGGGAAGGGGCGGAAGAAAGCGTGGAGAAGAGCGAAAATGGCACGAGGAATCAACAAAGTAATCCTGATCGGTAACCTGGGCAGGGACCCGGAGACCCGCTACATGCCCAGCGGCGGCGCCGTCACCAACGTGACCCTGGCGACCTCCGAGAGCTGGAAGGACAAGAATACCGGGGAGCAGCAGGAGCGCACCGAGTGGCACCGGGTGGTCTTTTTCAACCGTCTGGGCGAGATTGCCGGCGAATATCTGAAGAAGGGCTCCAAGGTCTACGTGGAGGGTAGTCTGCGCACCCGCAAGTGGCAGGGCCAGGACGGCCAGGACCGCTACACCACCGAGATCGTCGCCAACGAGATGCAGATGCTCGACAGCCGTGGCGGCACCACCGCGTTCGATGCCCCGCAATCCCAGGGCGCTCCGAGATCCCAGCCGTCACCGGCCCCCGCCTCAGTGCCCGACAACGATTTCGACGACGATATTCCGTTCTGATCCTGATATCAGTAGAAGTGTTAACTTTTTGTTGTGTTTAGAATCCTGAAATATCTACCCATCAATTAAGATAACAATGCCGCTCTTGCTTCTGGATGAGGAAGGATTGCCGGATTAATAGCAAAGCACAAAGTGTAAGCGAGCCATGCTGAACGCGCCTTCGCACCGGTTTCGCCCTGAACAGCTGACACTGGGCAGGGTTGATACCGGCCAAACGGGCCAAGGGCAACAAGGCCGAAGTAAAGACGAGCCGCCGCCAACGCCTGCTGGGGCTGGGTAAAAAGGGTGTTTATTCTTCTTTTGCTCTGCCCCGAAACAGCAGCGGCGCCACCTCCTTGAAGACCGAGGCGAAGTGGACCTTGATACCCTTGCGGATATGCTCGGGGACTTCCTCGAAGTCGCTGCGGTTGTCTTCCGGCAGAATCAGTTCTCGGATGCCGGCGCGGCGCGCCGCGATCACCTTCTCGCGAATGCCGCCCACGGGGAAGACCTGACCGGTGAGGGTCAATTCGCCGGTCATGGCGATGTTGCGCACCGGTTTTCCACGGGCTAGGGAGAGCAGTGCCGAGGCCATGGTGATGCCGGCGGAGGGGCCGTCCTTCGGCGTGGCGCCGGCCGGTACATGGAGATGGATGAATGAGTTCTTGAAGAAGATTAGGTCGATACCGAATGTCTCGGCGTGGCTGACGATATAGCCATAGGCGATCTCCGCCGACTCGCGCATCACCTCACCCAGCTGGCCGGTGAGCTTGAAGCCGCGGTTGAACTCGTGGGTGGCCACCGCCTCGACACTGAGGGTGGCGCCGCCCATGGCGGTCCAGGCTAGGCCGGTGACCACGCCGGAACCGCTCAGGTTGCGCTCGTCGCGGAACACCGGTCCGCCCAGGTATCCTTCGAGGTCATCGACCGTGACTTCGATCGGTTTTTTCGCCTTCTCCAGGATCTTCACAACCGCCTTGCGCACGATTTTGCCGAGCTGTTTCTCCAGCCGGCGCACGCCGGCGTCGCGGGCGTAACCATCGATGATCGCTTTCAGTGTGGCACTGTTGAGTTTGAGAGCGTTGCGCTTGAGACCGGCCCGCTCTAGCTGCCGGGGCAGCAGATATTTACGCGCTATCTGCAGCTTCTCACTGGCGATGTAGCCGGACAGGGAGATGGTCTCCATGCGGTCGAGCAGCGGCCGTGGGATGGTGTCGAGCTGGTTGGCGGTGCAGATGAAGAGTGCCTTGGAGAGGTCAAAGCGCAGGTCCAGGTAGTGGTCGAGGAAGTCGCTGTTCTGCTCCGGGTCGAGTACCTCCAGCAGGGCGGAGGCGGGATCGCCGTGGTAGGAGGCGCCGATCTTGTCGATCTCGTCGAGCATGATCACCGGATTCTGTGTGCCGGCGTCCTTCATTGCCTGGATGAACTTGCCGGGCATGGCGCCGATGTAGGTGCGGCGGTGCCCCTTGATCTCCGCCTCGTCGCGTATGCCGCCCACCGAGAAACGGTAGAATTGGCGCCCCAGCGCCTCGGCGATGGAGTGGCCGATAGAGGTCTTGCCCACGCCGGGCGGTCCTACCAGCAGGATAATGGAACCGGCTATCTCACCCTTCATGATGCCGAGGGCGAGGAACTCCAGGATGCGCTCCTTCACATCCTCCAGGCCATAGTGGTCCTTGTCGAGGACCTTGCGGGCGTATTGCAGGTCGAGCTTGTCCTCCGAATGGGCACCCCAAGGTAGTAAGGTGATCCAGTCCAGGTAGTTGCGGGTTACCGAGTATTCGGGAGAGCCGGGCTCCAGCACCGCCAGCTTCTCCATCTCCTCCATGACCCGTGATTGGGCCTGCTCAGTGAGGGACAGTTGCTCCAGCCGTTCGTTGAACTTGTCGAGTTCGGCGGTGCGGTCGTCCTTCTCGATGCCCAGTTCCTGCTGGATCGCCTTGAGCTGCTCGCGCAGGAAGAACTCCCGCTGCTGCTTCTCCATACGCTCCTCCACCGTCTTGCGGATGGATGCCTGGGCCTTGACCAGCTCCAGCTCACGATGCAGAAGCTCCAGTACCCGCCCCATGCGCGGCAGCAGCTCGATGGTCTCTAGCACTGCCTGCAGTTGGAATTTGTCAGAGGTGGTGAGACTGGCGGCGAAGTCGGTCAGGTGGGAGGGGTCTTCCGGCCCAAAGCGGTCGAGGAACATGCGCAGCTCTTCCGCATAGAGGGGGTTGAGGGGCAGCAGCTCCTTGATGGTATTGATAATGGCCACCGCATAGGGCTTGATCTCCTTGCTCGTGCTGGCCGGTTCTGGCAGATATTCGATATGGGCGGTGAAGGGGGGGGTGGTATTGACGATCTTCTCGATGCGGAAGCGTTGTAGACATTCCACCAGCACCTGCAGCCGCCCCTCCGAGCGTTGCACGCGATGGACGCGGCAGACGGTGCCGATACGCTTGAAGGTCTCCGGGCCGGCGGTTTCGGCCGACTCGGCGTCCGAGAGCACCACGCCGAGCAGTTGGTGGCTCGACTCGGTGACCGCTTCAATGGTGCTCTCCCAGTGCGCTTGCTCCATCAGCAGTGGAACTGCCTGGCCTGGGAAGAAGGGGCGCGCGGAGACTGGTAGCAGTTGGACCAGGGTCGGTAGCACCTCATTGCTGCGCGCCAGTGTATTGCTGCTGATGACTTCGATCTCTTCTTCCTGGCGTTTTTCTTCTTCAAGCATCTTCGATTCCCGTGTTTGTTAGGGGGTGTGCCGATTCCTTGCGACGAGGTTTGACAGGGTGACGAACGCTTTCACCCAAAGCTGCTCGACGCAGACGCCCGGCGCCAGGCCGGCCGCGACCATAGTCTCCTCGGTGAGGAGTCGTATCAAGCTGTCGCGCGGGGGGCTTGTGCCGTTGCGAGAAGGCCTGGTCGGCCTCCCGGCTGAATACCTCCCAGGCGCCTTAATCATATGGGGGCGTTTCCCAGGGTTGCAAGCGCTCGAAGGCGGAGTCGACCGTGTGCGGGTGATTGAAGGTGCCGGGGCTGATCTGGCTGCACTTCGTGTTTTGCTAATATTTCATGAATGTCTTGTAATAACAGTGGCTTAGGCTTTTCTTGGCGGCCTGGTGAAGCCTTCGGGTTAAAGACGGTGACTCGACCTTCAAAGCGGTTCATTCAATAGAGCGGGTGTTTCGCCTGTATCTGCACCTTAAAAAAACAAGAGTTAGCGTGTAAATGGACTATAATTATAACTCCGCATATATAAATATAATTTTGTCGCCAACCTGTTGCATACGGAATTTATCGAGACAGTGTTGTTGGCATGATTCATGGCTACTGAAAGTCCGCTTTCAGGTGCATGCGTTGCCGTTCTAATTTCATGAATCAAGACTCACAGGGAATGACAAAATGAACTTCATGGACGCCAAGGTATTGCCTTTCGCTCAAAGCTGGAATGAGGCGGTAAATTCCACTATGACCATTCATAGGTTTCGTACACATTCAAAAGAAGAGCTCGAGTGCTTCGAGCGCATGCTGACGAGCAGGCCAATGTCGACAGGGTGTGTTGGGAAACATCGCGCTCATTGGATCCCTGAAAGCTTAACCCGAATGTTTCACCCGGTCGCATGAAAAACAAACTGACTTTAGGTGGTTGCTTGCCACTTTTTGGAATATTAGCTAAGTCCAAAGTCTAAGCGACCTACGCTGAACGCGTCCTCGCACCGGTCTTGCCGCCGCTGCTGCGGTATTTGTTTAATCGGGCTATTGAGGAGTGGCACAGGGACGTGCCGTTTACGGACCTAAGGGTAGGCTCAATCGCAAATCCACATCTGAACGACGATCCCGGGTTTATATACTCAGTATATCCCAGGGATTGTTCTGGTAAGGCGAGGTAAAAAAAGATAAATGGCAAACCGGCTTTGTATGGTTATGACTTATACTTTGACGCGACGGGTAAACTATTCCCTTAAGCATTCAATTATCTCTGATCCGTACTGCTTTTGCTGCTCTCATGACATACGGATAAGTTGTTGACAAGAGGCCTATATGGATAAATTGCGTAGTCAGCGCCTGCCATTGTTTTACCTTAAATCAATTGTGTTCTGTTTGGCGCTGCTGCTCAGTGGTTGTTCAATCTCCTATTCGGTTGATGTCGAATCCGAGCAGAAGATTTCCGATGAGTACGGAAATTTCTACGGCGACCTGGGTAACGGCGATCAATTCGGTTTTGCCTTGGCCAATATTGGAGATCTTGAGGGCGATGGCGTCATAGATCTTGCCGTGGGGGCGCCATACGATGACGACAATGGGGATGATCGTGGTGCTGTATGGATTCTGTTCATGGATAGTAATGGCGAGGTCGATATCTATCAAAAGATCTCGGACGAAGAAGGGGGTTTTACCGGTGATCTGGATGACGAGGATCGGTTCGGCAGTGCCATCGCTCCCCTGGGTGATCTCAATAGCGATGGTTTTCTAGACATCGCCGTAGGTGCTCCGCTGGATGACGATAACGGAACCGACAGGGGCGCAGTCTGGATTCTGTTTCTCAATGGCGATGGCACAGTGCAGTCGCAACAGAAGATCTCGGATGATGCCGGAGCGTTTGACGGGGATCTGGATGACGATGATCAGTTCGGCCACGCCCTGGCCAATATCGGAGATCTGAATGGCGATGGGATCACGGACCTGGCTGTTGGTGTGCCCAACGATGATGATGGGGGAACCGACCGTGGTGCTGTCTGGATACTCTTTATGAACAGTGATGGCACGGTTCTGGCCTCACAAAAAATTTCATCTGACGAGGGTGGCCTGGACCACGATCCGAATGATGAGGATTATTTCGGCAGTGCCGTGACTGAAATCGGCGACCTTGATGAAGATGGCGTAACCGACCTTGCCGTCGGTCTGACTGGAAACGATGACGGGGGTTCTGACCGGGGAGCGGTATGGATACTGCTTATGAATGAGGATGGCACAGTCGATTCCATGGAGCGTATATCCCAAGAGCGTGGCTCATTCGACGGAGAACTTACCGACAATGACCAATTTGGCAATGCGCTGACCAACATGGGGGATATCAACAGTGACGGCACGGATGATCTGGCGGTCGGTGCCAAGCTGAGCGATGATGGCGGCGCTCAACGGGGTGCTGTCTGGATCCTGTTCTTGGGAGGCGACGCTAATGTCATCACATCCTCGAAGGTTTCCAATACCGATGGTAATTTCGATGGCGACCTCGATAACGGTGATCAATTCGGTGGGTCGCTCGTTCAAATAGGCGACTTGGACGGTGATGATGTGAATGACCTGGCAGTTGGCGCAAGTCTTGACGATGATGGCGGTACCGATAAAGGTGCTGTCTGGGTACTTTTCATGGGCGAGGTGGATGTGGACCTCGACGAGCAAGAGGGCGGACTCTTCAACATGTCTGAGGAGGACTGGGCCTACTTTTTAGAAGGTAGTGATTGACAGGGACCACAGCAAGTTAAGCGACCCGGCGAAACATTCGGGTTAAGGGTTGCACCGATTCTTTGCGACGAGGTTCGACAAGGTCGCGAACGCTTTCACAGAAAGCTGTTCGGCGCGGATGCCCGGCTCCAGACCGGCCGCGACGATGGTCTCCTCGCTGAGGAGTTGTCTCAAGCTGTTGCGCAGGGTCTTGCGCCGTTGCGAGAAGGCCTGGGCGACCACCCGGGCGAACACCTCCCAGTCGTTTACCTCATATGGGGGCGTTTCCCAAGGTTGTAAGCGCACGAATGCGGAGTCGACCTTGGGCGGGGGAATGAAGGCGCCGGGGCCGATGTGAAACAGGGAAGTGACCTGTGTCCGCGCTTTCAGCATTACCGTGAGCCGGCCGTAGCGCTTGGAACCGGGTTCGGCGGCCATGCGTTCGACCACCTCCTTCTGCAGCATGAAGTGCATATCCTTTATGGGGACCGACTGGTCGAGCAGATGAAACAGCAGGGGGGTTGAGATGTTGTAGGGCAGGTTGCCGACTACCCGCAGGGGGCGGTTGGGCTCTGCCAAGCTGGAGAAGTCGAACTTCAAGGCATCCGTGTTGTGGATCGTCAGCTCACCCAGCGAGGCGCAGCGTTGCGCCAGCGGTCCCACCAGGTCCCGGTCCAGTTCGATGGCGTGCATCTGCCCGATCAACGGCAGCAGTTCGGTGGTGATGGCCCCCTGGCCCGGGCCGATCTCCACCAGATTGTCGTCCGGCTGAGGGGCGATGGCCTGAACGATGCGCTGGATGATGCCGGGGTCGTGGAGGAAGTTTTGGCCAAACCTTTTCCTGGGGCGGTGATTCAAGGGGTTACCCTGCCATTATTCTGATTTTTCGAAGAGTTATATTGCCGCATAAAAAAATATCCACTAAAAACACCCGGTTAGAACCATATAGGGCGCGATTACAACTCTCATCGATATTCGCATCGATATATTTTTCAACGGAATCTATTACTCGGTAAATAATACCATTTGCGAGTAGTTGGTCGATTGCTCTGGTAGCAGTGCTCCGACTGTAAAATGCATGGTACTTCCAATAGTTAGCGGCGAAGTATATCCTTTTAGGCAAATCATCGGTTAAAAGCAACAGAAGTATTCATTGAGTAAAGGGAGTTACGGAATTCACCATGGTAGTCTTTCTTGAATATCAGGCACCTGCTCTGCCAGCGCACTGATTATCTATTAGGAATAGATGGAAATGGAAAATTTCGCTAAAGATTGATATTACAGTCAAGAGTAGCTATTTCACTTCTCCCAGTTCATTTTTGGTACCAAACCACGATCTCGTAGAATACTGTAGCATTCTACATTCCCTTTTTCATAATCAGGAGTAGTATCAATCTGATATTTATCAACCAACTGTAGAAGTTCATCTATAGACAGTGGGGTTGGAACACCTATTAATCTTACGGGTTCGTCTATACCTTGAGTGGCACACTCAGCAGCGAGTGCTTGAGCTGCTAGTATACGGAGTTCGCCGTAATATATAGGTATCGAAAGTTCTACCACTGCCCTATCTTTGAGTGCTGATTTTAATAGTGGCAATACACGTGGATCGCCACACGGCTCATTACATAAATCTGATAGAATGAAACGACGCTTGTCTGCCGAGTGGCTTTTTAGATATGTCTCTATTTCTCTAAATTCTTCATTGCTAACCACTACTGTCTCCATATCAGTCAAATCTCAAGGTTCGAACCTTTTCAATAATTTTTGTGAGAGAAACAGTCTCATTTCGGAGGAAGCCTAAACGCTCTCTTGTCTTAGATCCAATATCAACAGGCTGCTTCGCTTGCGTTGCCCAATTTGTCCAATGTGTATGCTCTTTCATCTGAACACCATCAGCAAACATGTGCATCTGCCCCTCAATGCGTTCTTTATCCGCAGCTGCGGCTACATAACGAGATATACGGACTCGGTTGCCAGTAATATTACTTACCATCTGGGCAATATAGTCATATTCCGCCTCAAGTGCCTGTCGATGTGATGCATGGTACACTTGCTCGAATGTACTCTTCCAGTGCCCTTTCTGAGCGCGCGACATTTCGGAGTATGTTCGCCCTATAAAGTCGAAGCCAGTTTCTTGTTGTACGCGTTGGAGCATTTTGATCTCAGCTATCTCGTGCACGATATACGCAGCGTCTGATACTGTTCTTTTGTCTTGTGCTAGTCGATTCCAGGCTGCATAGTTTGTGTAGTTCATAAATATTCCCTGGCTATCAAAATTATAACGCTTGACAGCCTCAATCATCTCACGATCTGCCTTGATCCCGAATTTCTGTAGATTATGCTGAATACGACCTGTATCGACGCGGGCAAGCAAGGTTTGACGCATACCTTCTACTCTCTCTAGAGGTATACCTGCCTTAACAAACTCCCATTCACTCACTCCGCCACGCCCACCCGTATTGACAAGAGGCAGGCCATCGATCATTTTATCCGCCAGGTGTGTGCTTTTGCGGCTGACTATACCACCGCCTACTGACCCGCCTACTGAACCGGTGATGCTTCCATATGCGGTTGAGGTAACTACTCGTTCAAGGCCTGTTGCGATACCTTGATCCCAGGTGTCATCCCGCAAGGCGGTGGTTCCGCCTTCAGCCAGCGCGCCGCCAATCGCTCCGTCGACACCGCCTTCAACGGCTCCGAAGGCCATTCGCGCGCCGGTGCTGTTACTCAGGATCTGATGGCTCATGTGGGCTACTGTGCGCTCTGTAACCTGGAGGCCCTGTTGTCTGAGGGTGTTAGTGGCTGTCGTACGCAATGCGCTTTGCGCGGCGAATGTACCAGCCTTGACTCCTGTTAGCGTGGCTACTCCATCGACTGCCCCCATACCTGCGTCTGAAAAGGCGTCTTCAATTCCATAGGATCGGCCTTCTATCAATCCGCTCGTGACTGTTCGCGCTGTAGCACCTGCGCCTGTGGCCATCAGTGCAGTTGCGACGAACGGGGTTGCTGTACCTGCAGTACCCACGATAACAGCCGCACTGGCTGCGGTAGCGGCAACGGTGCCGGCAGTGTCTGCGGCGCTGTCTTTGGCGTTCTGATAACTTCCCACGTCGTCATTGGCATAGCTCGTTAAATCTCTCAGTCTTGCCTGTTCGTTTTGATCGAGCTGTCCGTCAGACATGGCTTGCTTGTAGTAGACATTGGCCCGTTGACGATTGCTATCCAGCAGGGCTCCCTTGTCGGATAATCTGTCCATGACAAACCTACCCACTGTGTTGCCTTCGCCCCGTTCGTACTCGTAGCGCTCGTTCATGCGGCTAAGCTTCTCTTCCGCGGTTTCGGCTCGTCCACGCAGACTCATCTTTGCATCGAAGAGGTCCCGGCCCGACAGCTCGCTATGAATGTCCGCATCGAGGTTGCGTTCGTAGTGTGCCTGGTAGGCTTCACGAATCGCTTTGATATCCTCCTTTGTCCGCCCCTTGAGTAGTGAGTGTATTTCAGCCTCATTGGTGCCGAGTGGTGATTGTGGCATCAGAGGCCTAATGGCATATGGCTACTGACTGGATTTTTAGTGACTATACTGAAACTAACAGGCTGGAATTTCTGGCTTGAATCATTTATATTTGAAGGGATTAGCTGCTTACCTATTAGTTTAATCTTAATATTTATAATTATATATCATGGCAGACAGAATCAGAAGGCGCATGCGGTATTTTTGCACGCATGGCCAGCCTTGGGGGCCCTGGCATTGTCCGTCTCCACCTTACGGACCGATATGGGGATGGGGGCGCTGGCAAGAGCCGTCCGTTGATGAAGAAAAGGATTTTCTCGACGAGTATATAGCGATGTTAAAGGAAGGGATTGAAAGAGCAGAAGAGTACCGGAAGGAGCTTGAGGCATCAAAGTAGCGGGCGGAGGTTGAGTTATTGCCAATCACGTCAGTTAAAAAAACGAGTAGGCGAGTGGGGTGTGAAGATGACTAGAGAACGCAGGCATGATATGGGAACCGGTGGTGATTGTATCTGCCCTAAATGTGCAGAAACAATTCCCCATAAACGAGGCATTCCCTGTCAGGAAGAGCGTTGTCCTAAATGCGGGGCAAAAATGCTTCGTGAGGGCTCATATCATCAT
>JASFJY010000035.1:0-12069 GCA_050119415.1 Chromatiales bacterium
TTCTGGAACTCCCCGGCTCCGTCTTTGGTCGCACCAGGGCATACGGCATGCGCGAGGTCATCGGCTATGCGCCGATCGAAGCGGACGGTTCGGTGCAGGTGCAGGTGCCGGCCAATGTGCCGGTGAGCTTCGAGATTCTCGACGCCAACGGCAGGAAGACCGAGCAGAACCACCCCTTCTGGCTGCAGTTCCGGCCCGGCGAGGTGGTCGAATGCAACGGTTGCCACGATGCGGACAGTCCGCTTCCCCACGGCAGACTGAGCGCGGCGCCGCCCAGTGTCCATGACGGCGCCTCGGGTAGCGGTGCGCTCTATCCCAATACCGACTCGGCGATGTGGGCCGATGAACAGGGCGACACGATGGCGCGGATACGTAACCGCCAGCTTTGCGGCGGTGCCTGTGAGCCGACCATGGATGTCCGCTTCACTGACGTTTGGACCGACAGCGCGGTGCGTACTCCCGATCCGGATATCAGCTACCTTTACGATGACCTGACCACCGACCAGCCGATGAGCGATGCCACGTGCGACAGCAGCTGGCATAGCCTGTGCCGCTCGATCATCCACTATGAGCAGCATATCCATCCGCTGTGGAGTGTCGACCGTGGGGAGAATACCTGTATCACCTGCCACACCGGCGACAACGCGGGCACGGCGGTAGTGCCCGATGCCCAGCTCGATCTGACAGATGGCGCCGATGAAGACGAGGCTGATCACTTCGCTGCCTATCATGAGTTGCTCTACCCGGATTATGTCCAGGAGGTAAACGAAGAGGGTCTGTTGGTGGATCTGCTGGTGCCGCAGACAGACGCCGATGGCAACCAGCTCTATGAAACCGATGAGGATGGCAATCCGGTGCTGGACAGTGACGGCAATCCCATCCCACTGCCTGACGTGCCTGTGGCTGTGGATGGAGGGCCCTCCATGATTGCCGGTTCAGCGGCTGCCGGTCGTTTCCTCGGCATCTTCGACACAGGGGGTGTCCACGCAGGCTATCTGACCGATGCGGAGAAGCGTTTAATCGCTGAGTGGCTTGATATCGGCGCACAGTATTACAATAACCCTTTTGATGTGCCCGTGGATTAACACTTGAGCCGAAAGTTGTTAAAGCTTTTACCCCGGCTGGGCTGCTTGTGGCTCTGGCTGATGCCATTGAGCGGTTACGCGGACGATGAGCCGCCGCTACGCGTCGTGGTGACGGCGCCCTATATCGAAATGCACACCGGGCCCGGTGAGTCCTACCCCATCCATCAGGTGGTGGAGCGGGGTGAGTGGGTCGACGTGATAAAACGGCGTACAGACTGGTTCAAGGTCCATGCTCACCGGGATCGCAGTGGTTGGGTGCACGTGGATCAGATGCGCATGACCGAGATAGCCGAGGGTGTGCCGCTGTCAGTCAAAAGCTACGGCCTGGATGACTTCAAGCAACGGGATTGGGAGTTCGGTATTCTTGGCGGTGATATGGAAGGGGCCGCGGTGTTGAGCGTCTACGGTGGATACGCCTTTAACAAAAACCTTTCAGCCGAATTGACCCTCTCCCAGGCATTGGGCAACTACTCCAGTGAATACATGATCGATGTGAATCTGCTCTCTCACCCTTTTCCCGAGTGGCGCTACAGCCCCTTCTTCACCGTTGGCGGCGGCATGATCAATACCAAGCCGGATACCACACTGGTAAAGACCGAGGATCGTACCGACTCCACCGCCCATGTGGGACTGGGTCTGCACGCCTACATCACCAGACGTTTCTTTCTGCGCGCTGAGTTCAGGCACTACACGGTGTTCACCAGCCGCGAAGACAATGAGGATTTTGATCAGTGGAAAATCGGATTCGGTTTCTTTTTCTAGTCGTCGCCCTCGTCATGAACTCGCCGCTGTCGGCGCAAGACATGATCGGTGACAGCCTGCGCACGGAGCCGGTGGTGCAACCGGAGATCGCCCGCCGCGAAATAGTCGAACCCGATATCGACGAAGAGGATTTCGAGGTCGGTGGCTTTGCCGGTTTCTTGAGCATCGAGGATTTTGGCACCAGCCCCGTCTATGGGGTCAGGCTGGCCTATCATGTCACCGAAGATATCTTTCTCGAGGCGGCTGCCGGTACCAGTAAGGCGGACAAGACCAGCTACGAGCTGCTCAGCGGCAATCTTCAGCTGCTGACCGATGACGAGCGTGATTTCACCTATTACAACCTCTCCGCCGGATACAATCTGTTGCCGGGTGAGGCCTTCTTTTTCAACCGGTTTGCCCTCAACAGTCAGTTCTATCTGATGCTGGGCGCCGGCAGCACCCGCTTCGCCGGTAACGACGAGTTTACCGTCAATGTCGGCGCGGGCTATCGGCTATTGCTTAAAGACTGGCTGTCCCTGCATCTGGATGCCCGTGACCATATGTTCGAGTCCGACCTGTTGGGCGAAGCCAAGACCACCCACAACATCGAGGTCCATGGCGGCCTGACTATCTTTTTCTAAGGGATCAAACCATGTTGAAACGCACGAACTCCACTCTCTGGATAAAGGCCATCTTCCCTGCCATCTTGGCGCTGCTGTTCATCAATCCGCTGCCGGCGGCCAGTCTGTCCGGTGCGGCGCCGGATTTCACCTTGAAGAGTCGCAGCGGCGAGAATGTTAAATTGAGCGAACTGCGCGGGCAGGTGGTGATGGTCAATTTCTGGGCCTCCTGGTGCGGTCCCTGCCGGCAGGAGATGCCGCTGCTCGATCAACTCTACCGGCGCTATCAACCTATGGGTTTCACCCTGCTCGGGGTCAATGTGGAGGAGGACAGCGCGGCTGCCGACAAAGTCCTGTCCGAGATACCGGTCAGCTTCCCCATTCTTTATGACAGCAAGAATCAGGTCAGCGAGCGCTATCAGGTGAGCGCTATGCCGAGTACGGTCATGATCGATCGGGACGGTAATGTGAGATACCTGCACCACGGCTATCAGCCAGGCTATGAAGAGCGCTACCAGCAGCAGATCCGGGAATTGATTCGGGAATAGAGCCTATGGCGCATCGCATCATTCGCACAGGGATTGTCATCGTCATGGTTTGGGGCTTGGCCGCCTGCAGCGTGGAACCTTGGGTGAAACCCTATGAGCGGGCCAATCTGGCCGATCCGATCATGAGCTTTTCGCGCAATCCGGTGGCCGACAGATACAAGGACCATGTCTACGATGTGCGCGAAGGGGTTCGTGGCGCCAGTGGTGGCGGTGGAGGCGGCTGTGGTTGCAACTGAACGTTATCTGATTCTGGCGCTGTTGTTGACGCTCGGCTTCACCCTGCAGGCCGCCGTGCTGCCGGAAGAGCGGGCGGATGTGATGTTTCACCGCTATAACGGTGGCGGCGTGCAGGTGGATGGGCCCTCGATCCTGGTGCGAAAATCGCTTGGTCAGAGTGTCTCTGTCAATGCCAACTACTTGGTAGATTCCATCTCCTGCGCTTCGGTGGACGTGATCACCAGCGCATCGGCCTATACAGAGGAGCGAACGGAGACCAGCCTCTCGGTCGACTATCTCTATGACAAGACCCTGATGACGCTCTCGTTTATCAAGAGCGACGAGAGTGACTATCTGGCGGAGACCGGCAGCTTCGATGTCAGCCACGACATGTTCGGCGATCTGACCACGGTCTCTCTCGGCTACTCGGTCGGTAACGACGATATAAGCAGCAACGTGGATGAAACCCTCAACAGAACGGCAAAGCGACAGAATTTCCGTGCGGGCATTACGCAGATCCTCACCAAGAACAGTCTGCTGAGTGTCAATTTGGAGACGATCACCGACGAGGGATTTCTGCGCAGCCCCTACCGCTCAGCTCGCTATCTGGACAACGGGACCGAGACCTGGGCATCTGAAGTCTATCCCGAGACACGAACCAGCAACGCCCTCGCCCTGAGACTCAAGTATTTTCTACCCTATCGGGCCGCCTTGAGCGGTGAATATCGCTACTTTGACGATACCTGGGGCATCGATGCCGATCAGGTGGAGATCGGTTATACCCACCCATTTCAAGAAAACTGGATATTCGATGTTCACTATCGCTACTACACCCAGAAAAAGGCCGACTTCTATAGCGACCTCTTCGTGGGGCAGATGACTTTCATGGCGCGGGATAAGGAGCTGAGCACCTTTCAGGACCACACCATCGGAGTGGGCGTGAGTTATGAGTTCAAGCCGGAGAGATGGCAGTTCATCGACCGCGGCAGCTTCAATTTTGAGTTCGACCACATCCGCTTCGACTATGACGATTTCCGCGATCTGACTGTTGAAGGGACATTTGCTCCGGGTGAGGAGCCGCTCTACAGCTTCTCCGCCAACGTCATCAAGGCGTTTCTCTCCATCTGGTACTAGACCCCTCGTCAGGCCGGCGAATGCGGGGGAGTGAGATCGGTGGGGCAATGCTCCACCCACAGGCCGGACAGCTTGACGGTGTCCCGGCTCACCAAGCTGTGATCGCCGTTGTCTGCAAACCCTGTATCTTGGCGCCTTCTGTGTCATAATCGGCGGCTGATTTTTTAGCGCGGCTCAGCGGGCCGCGCTCATTTGGCAATTTTTTACCCAATCAGAGGTTTGCAGCTATGAGTTTCTTTATTTCTGACGCATGGGCGGAGGCCCCCGCGGCGGCAGGGCAGGCAGACGCCATTACCGGCCTGCTACCCCTGGTGATCTTCGGTGTGGTGCTCTATTTCCTGATGATTCGCCCGCAGGTCAAGCGTCAAAAGGAGCACAAGAAAATGGTCGACGCCCTGGCCAAGGGGGATGAAGTTGTGACCTCAGGCGGCATGGCCGGCAAAATAACCGACATGGGTGAGAACTTTATCCTCATCGAGATTGCCGAAGGGACGGCGGTGAAGATTCGCCGTCAGGCTGTCGATTCGGTGCTGCCGAAAGGTTCGCTCAAGGAGCTGTAAACCGGTCTAGAACCGGACGCTTCTGCCGACGTCGCGCAGGAGCAACAATCCGAGATACAGAATCTTTGCGCCTTTGTGCCGGGTTGTGCCGATGTTCGGGTAGCAACCGCCAATTATTTGAGACGGAAAAGTTGAATAGGCCATGAACCAATATCCACTCTGGAAAAACCTGCTGGTGCTGATGGTGGTCCTGCTGGGCGGTCTCTACGCCCTGCCCAATGTGTTTGATCAGGATCCCTCCATGGAGATCTCGGCGCAGCGTGAAGCCGTCGTCGATGAGACTACTCAGAGCCTGGTCGAAGAGGCATTGAAGGGGGCCGGTGTAACCGCCAAGGGTACGGAAATCCGCAACGAAAAACTGCTGCTTCGTTTTACCAGCTCGGAAGACCAGCTCAAGGCCATGGACCCTATCGCCGCCAAACTCGGCGATGACTACACCGAGGCGCTGACACTCTCGCCCGACCTTCCCGACTGGCTGCGTGGCCTGGGTGCCGAGCCCATGTATCTCGGTCTCGATCTGCGGGGCGGTATCCATGTGCTGATCGATGTGGATATGGAGTCCGCGGTCGAACAGGCGCTGGAGCGCTACAGCACTGACATCCGCACCCTGTGTCGCGAGAAAAGGGTACGTTATGTGCGCATCGGCCGTGAAGGCGACGCCGTGGTGGTCAAGTTCAACGATGCGGAAAAGCGCGACAAAGCGGCCGATATCATCGCTGATGAATTTCGCTCCCTGGTGTTTGAGAATGTGGATCAGGGAGAGGATTTTCTGGTCACCGCCAAACTCTCGCCCAACGAAAGCCAGGAGGTGCGAAAATTCGCCCTGCAGCAGAACATCACCACGCTTCGCAACCGGGTCAACGCCCTCGGTGTGGCGGAACCGTTGATCCAGCAGCAGGGTGATAGGCGTATCGTCGTACAGTTGCCGGGGGCGCAGGATCCGGCCAAGCTTAAGGATATTCTCGGCGCCACGGCGACCCTAGAGTACCGTTTGGTTGATACCGAGCACAGCGTGGAGGATGCGCTGAACGGCCGTGTTCCCGCCGGTTCAAGACTCTACCATGAACGCAACGGCCAACCGGTGCTATTGAAAAAGCAGGTCATCGTCACCGGTGATCAGATTGTCGATGCGTCTGCGGGTTTCGATCAACGTACCGGCCAGCCCGCGGTCATAGTTAGGCTTGATGGTATTGGCGCTAAACGCATGCGCCGCATGACGAATGAGAATGTGGGCAAACCGATGGCGGTGGTCTTTATCGAAAGCCGCACCGTAACCCGTAAGGTCGATGGGGAAATAAAAAAGGTTAAAGTCAAGGAGGAGAAGGTCATATCTATCGCTAATATCCTCGAGCCTTTCGGAAAAAGTTTTCAGACCACGGGACTGGACAGCGCCGAAGAGGCCCACGATCTGGCCCTGCTGCTGCGCGCCGGCGCCCTGGCCGCCCCCATCGAGATCGTTGAAGAGCGCACCATCGGCCCCAGCCTGGGTCAGGACAACATCAATCAGGGCTTTCTCGCAGTGATGATCGGCCTGGTCCTGGTGATGGTCTTCATGGGCGTCTACTACCGGGTCTTCGGCCTGGTGGCGAACCTGGCCCTGGCCATGAATCTGGTGCTGATCGTGGCGCTGCTCTCCCTGTTGCAGGCCACCCTGACACTGCCGGGTATCGCCGGTATCGTGCTCACTGTCGGCATGGCGGTGGATGCCAACGTGCTGATCTTTGAACGTATCCGCGAGGAGCTGAAAAACGGTAACACGCCGCAGACGAGTATCCAGGCCGGTTATGAGAAGGCCTTCTCGACCATCATCGATGCCAACGTCACCACACTGATCGCGGCGGTGGTATTGTTCAGTTTCGGCACCGGTCCGATCAAGGGCTTCGCTGTCACATTGGCGCTGGGTATCCTCACCTCCATGTTTACCGCCATCATCGGTACCCGTGCCGTGATTAACCTGATCTATGGTCGGCGCCGGGTCAAGGCGCTGGCGGTTTAAGGGAGCAAACGAAAGATGCAACTGTTTAAAAACGACACGCATATCGATTTTCTGGGCAAGCGCAAGCTGGCCATGGCGCTCTCCAGCGTGATCATCGTCATCGCACTGGGCTCCCTGCTCATGCGAGGCTTGAACCTGGGTATAGACTTCACCGGCGGGACTCTGGTCGAGATTGGTTTTCCGCAAGCGGTCGAGCTGCCCGCTGTTCGCGATAAATTGTCTGAGGCGGGCTTTGCCGATGCCGTGGTACAACACTTTGGCACCTCGCGCGACGTACTGATCCGTTTAGCACCGCAGGAGGATCTGGCAAGTGCCGAACTCAGTGACCGCGCTTTCAAAGCCCTGCAAAGCCTGGAGAGCAGTGTGGATCTTAGGCGGGTGGAGTTTGTCGGTCCCCAGGTGGGTGACGAGTTGACCGAAGATGGGGGGCTGGCGATGCTCTATGCCCTGATAGGTATCCTGATCTATGTCGGGCTGCGCTTCGAGTATCGATTTGCCCTGGGTGCGGTGATCGCCTTGATCCATGACGTAGTCATAACCATTGGGATCTTTTCCGTACTGCAGGTGGAGTTCGATCTGCCTGTGCTGGCGGCGATCCTGGCGATCATCGGCTATTCGCTCAATGACACCATTGTGGTCTACGACCGCATCCGTGAGAACTTCCGTAAAATACGCAAAGGTGAATCGCTCGATATCATCAACACCTCCTTGAGTCAGACGCTATCTCGTACGTTGGTCACATCGTTGACCACACTGTTGGTATTGCTGGCATTGTTTATATTTGGTGGCGAGATCATCCATGGTTTTGCCATGGCATTGATTATCGGTGTAGTGGTGGGTACCTACTCATCGATCTATGTCGCGGGTAGTACCATCCTCATGATGGGTGTCAGCAAAGCGGACCTGTTGCCTGTTAAGAAAGAGGATGAAGCGGCAGACGATCTGCCCTGACATCTGATTCCCGTGCCGCCCCAATAATGGGGCTAAGGGAATCAGAGCCAGAGAGGCCGATCAGCTGCTTTCGTACTCGTCACTGCTATTGTTGTGTGGCGGGCTATTTGCCGTTTCCTGCTCTGGCCGATTGGGAGAGATCTCCCATAGGCCTCCTAGAACGTCACGCATGACCCGCTCAAGAGCGAGGTCACTGAGAAGATTGTTTGCTTTGTTGCTTTCGTCCATGGGATTGTTAACCGCTCAAAGATAACTACTCGGTTTAGTTATCTCAGGTAACGGTCGTTTTTTTCGATTCTTGAGCCACTCGACGGCCCATAGCGGGAATCTGCGAATCCGATTCGTTGTAATGGGAATTAAGCGGTGAGTTTATCGTCTAGGTGGGGACGAATGCGCCGCAACATGGCGTTGTGAACCTTAATGCTGCCGGCAATGAGATTGCCGGTTTCGAGAAAACGCTCCCCGCCGGCAATGTCCGTCACCAGCCCGCCGGCCTCCCTGACCAACAGGGCACCGGCAGCGAAATCCCATTCCTTGAGGCCCAGCTCCCAGAAGCCGTCGGTGCGTCCGCAGGCTACATAGGCGAAGTCGAGGGCGGCCGAACCCGGCCGTCGTACACCGGCGGTATCCACGGTCAGGTCTTTCAACATGCCCAGATAGTTGTCCATGAAGCGCTGATCCCGATAGGGTATGCCGGTGCCCAGTAGGGCGCCATTCAGACTCTTGCGGTTGCTGACACGGATCTTGCGGTCATTCAGCAGGGCGCCTTCGCCGCGGCTGGCGGTGAACATCTCCTCCTTGATCGGATCGTAGACCACGCCGATATCGAGACGGCCTTTGACCTTGAGTGCAATGGAGACGGCAAACTGTGGCAGGCCATGCAGGAAGTTGGTGGTGCCATCGAGCGGATCGATAACCCATTCGAACTCATTACCGGTGTGCGCTCCGCTCTCCTCGGCGAGGATGGCATGATGGGGATATTTCTCGCGCAGTACGTCGATGATGACGGCTTCGGCGTTGCGATCCACTTCGCTGACGAAGTCATTACGTCCCTTGTCCGTAACGGTCAGGCGATCGATCCGGTTGAAGTTACGCGTAATTATGCGACCCGCTTCGCGTGCGGCTCGCACGGCAATGGTTACCATTGGATTCATGGGCGGCGAGGATACAGCATGTGGGGATAGCGATAAACTCTTTTCCGCTGGAATGGTGATAAAACTCTGCTTAGCCCCAGGCTGATATCGGGTTTCGCTGGAGCAGCCCATAGCCTGTGACATTGGCTAAGGCGGGGCATGCCCATGCATGAGTAAGATCGCCGGTTGCAGCCACAATGGGATCATGGGGTGATTGAGTAGGGAGAGCTGATCGATATAGCTCAACAACCATCGGCAATTGCGGTAGGCTTGCGCACCATGCTGCACAACATCCATATTGTACTGGTCGGGACCAGCCATCCCGGCAACATCGGGGCCGCCGCGCGGGCAATGAAGAACATGTGTCTGAAGCGGCTTGACCTGGTCGCCCCTCAGCGCTATCCGAGCGAAGAAGCCACTTCCCGCGCCTCCGGCGCCGATGACCTGCTGGCTGAAGCGAGGGTCCACACTACACTGGACCAGGCCCTGCACGGCTGTCGCCTGGTGATCGGCACCAGTGCGCGCCCGAGAACGGTTGCATGGCCCGTGCTGGCCCCTCACGAGGCGGCGGAGCGACTGCACGAGGAGTCCAGGCAGGGTGAGGTGGCGCTGCTATTCGGTCGTGAGCAGTCGGGATTGAGCAACAATGAACTCGACCGCTGCAACTATCTTGTCCACATACCCACCAACCCGGTCTACAGTTCACTCAACCTGGGGGCGGCGGTGCAGGTGCTGAGCTACGAGATCCATCTGGCCTCGCTGGGTGGTCGAAGGGCGTCGGAGGAACCTCCGCGCGATCTGGCGACAGCAGAAATGATGCAGGGTTTCAACGAACACCTGACCCAGGCGCTGGACGACGTGGGATTTACCGACCCGGACCAGTCCGAGAAGCTGTTGCGTCGGTTACGCCGCCTGTTTCAGCGGGCGCGTCCCGATAAGGATGAAATAAACATTTTGCGTGGCATACTCAGCGCCATGCAGGGGCGTAAATCGGCCCGTCGATAGTTGCGGGTCAGGTCGATATCAAGTCCCAAAAGAAAAGGATTCCGCGATAAACTTGAATAACACACCCAGATCAGGCCGATTCATCCCCCTGTTATTTTCGAATACCCTAGTAATGTATGCGGGAATCTGGATAATTTGCCACCCTCGTGTCACGATTGTTTAGTAAACGAGTCGGATAAAAAGCTCAAATTAGGAATGGCTTTGCAAACTTCATCTGAGAAAAAGGTCTCCCACTGGAGAGAGGATATCCAGTGTGTCTTCGAGCGAGATCCTGCGGCGCGCAACACCTTCGAGGTTCTGACGGCCTATCCCGGCATCCACGCCGTCATTTTCCACCGGCTCTCCCACCGGTTGTGGACCATGAGGCTAAAATGGTTGGCCCGCATGCTCTCTAATATCGCCCGTTTATTTACCGGCATCGAGATACACCCCGGCGCGGTCATCGGCCGACGCTTCTTCATCGATCATGGTATGGGCGTGGTGATCGGCGAGACCGCGGTCATCGGCGACGATTGCACCCTCTATCACGGCGTGACTCTGGGCGGCACCAGCTGGGAGAAGGGGAAGCGTCATCCCACCCTCTCCAACGATGTGGTGGTTGGCGCCGGTGCCAAGGTGTTGGGGCCGATCCTGGTCGGGGAGGGGGCGCGTATCGGCTCCAACGCCGTGGTGGTGAAGGATGTGCCACCGGGGGCCACTGTGGTTGGTGTTCCGGGAAAACTGATCAATCCCCAGCGTCGGGAGGAGGTCGGTCACCGGGAGGCCATCGCCAAGAAGATCGGCTTCGATGCCTACGGCGCCACCAAGGACGCCCCGGACCCGGTCGCCCAGGCGATCAACTGCATGCTTGACCACATGCATGTCATGGATAAAAAGATGCAGTCCATGTGCGAGGCGATGAAACGGATGGGTATTGAGGAGACAGAGGAGGAGCCGCCGGCGCTTGATTCCTGCGAGATTATCTCCACCGCTGAAGAGCTGCAGAAACTTAATAAAGAGCAGGGTGAAAATGACAAAACCTTTGAATAAAAGAGGTGTCGAAATCTTGACTATTTTAGTTGGAAATGTATATTAGCATCTGGATATATTCATAGGGGCGATGACGTGAAGCTTACTACAAAAGGTCGATACGCCGTGACCGCCATGCTCGATTTGGCACTCCACTATGGCGAGGGACCGATCACCCTCGCGGATATCGCTCAACGACAGGGGATCTCCCTCTCTTATCTCGAGCAGCTCTTTTCCCGCCTGCGAAAACGCTCTTTAGTCGCCAGTGTGCGCGGCCCGGGCGGTGGCTACAGTCTCGGCAAAGAGGCCAAGGAGATTTTTGTCGGCGAAGTGATCTCCGCCGTCGATGAAAACATGGATACCACCCGTTGCCATGGTGCGCACAATTGTCAGAATAACGAGCGCTGCCTGACCCACGACCTCTGGTCGGATTTGAGTAACCAGATTTACAACTACCTGAATAACATCAGCCTACAGGATCTGATGGATCGCCAGGCCGTGCGGGAGGTGGCGGATCGTCAGGAGAATGGAAACAGGGATGCCAGTGTGATGGGGCAGGTCGGTTCCCGTCTCGGCGCCTGATTAGAGTTTTTCGGAGTTAGCGATGAAGTTACCCATCTACATGGATTATTCGGCGACCACGCCGGTCGATCCGCGTGTAGCAGCGCTGATGTGCAGCTACCTCACGCCGGATGGTGATTTCGGTAATCCCGCCTCCCGTTCCCACGCCTTCGGCTGGAAAGCGGACGAGGCCGTCAGCCTGGCCCGCAAACAGGTGGCCGGGCTGGTCAACGCCGATCCCAAGGAAATCATCTGGACCTCTGGCGCCACCGAATCGGACAATCTGGCGATCAAAGGCGTGGCCGAGTTCTATGTCAAGAAGGGTAAGCACATCGTTACCAGCAAGACCGAGCACAAGGCGGTGCTCGACACCTGCCGCCAGCTCGAACGCCAGGGTTACGAGGTGACCTACCTGGATCCGCAAGCCGACGGTCTGATCGATCTGAAAAAGCTGGAGGCGGTCCTGCGTGATGACACCATTCTGGTTTCCATCATGCACGTCAACAACGAG
>JASFJY010000036.1:0-12026 GCA_050119415.1 Chromatiales bacterium
ACGGTTTCAAGACCGGCGGCAGTGATAAGAAGGACCTCAAGCACAATGCGCTTTTGATCAATACCATCGCCGCAGGCAACGCCGTGGATGGTTATGACCACAACAGCAACCGTGGTACGGTGATCATTCATAACGCCATCGCCCATGATAATAAAAGGAATATCAACTTCAGCAGTAAAAACCAGGCGTCAAAGCTGACGATCAAAAACACCATCTCCATCGGTGGAAGCGACAGCCTGAAAGCGAGTTCGACGGATATCGAGGCGAACAGCTGGCAAGACGGGCACTCCGCCTCGACGAATGATTTTGTCAGCATGGACATCGATGAGTTGCTGAAGCCACGCAAAGCGGACGGAAGTCTTCCGGATGTGGAATACTTCAATTTGAACAAGGGCAGCGACCTGATCGACGCCGGCGTTGATGTGGGCCTGCCTTACAACGGATCAGCGCCAGATATAGGAGCCTTTGAGTCAGAGGAATAATACCTAAACCGGCAATAGCCACAGCCGGCTCCATGTATTTAACCCGAAGGTTCATCCGCTAATGCGATGATCGCACCGGTATCGTCGTTCAGATGTGGATTTGCGATTGAATCAATAGCCCGCCATTGATTATTGAGCAAATAACGCAGCTGGACGGCGAGACCGATGCGAGGACGCGTTATTAACCCGGCAATCAAATATGTCGGGTTAATAAGCATAGGTCGGTTACAGTTTGTACGTAGCTGATATTGCAAAAAACAATAAGCAAAAACCTCAAGTTAGATTCTTTTCTAAGCGGCCGGGTGAAACATTCGGGCTAATCCTGATGAGTTTTAGCGCACAGCTCCGCATAGCGTTTTGAAAGCTCCTTTTGCTTGGGACAGGTCAATCCTTTCTTTCGCACGATCGACATCAGCTTGTCCGCTTCGCCACGCCACTTCTGCGCCACAAAGCAGTCCACCAAGCGACAGACTGTGTCAGCATTGAATCTCGGCCCCGGCCGAGCCAGTTTTATGTATTCGCTATAGATCTCTCGTAGCAGTTCTGCTGATGCCGCATCGCGTTCCGGTATGGAGAACAGCGCCCTCGCCGCCTTGTGGTAGTCCTCGCTCTGCGGGGATATTCGGCTGCATTGATAGTAGAGATAGAGCGCTTCCCGCTCTTGGCACCCCTCTTGATAAAGCCGGCGCAACAGGGGAAGCGCTTTGCGGTACTCCATGTTTTGGTAGAGCGCTCGCGCGGCGCGGAGATTCTGCTCGGCCCCCTTTTTTTGCTCTTCCAGTTCTAGGTGGCTCAAATCGAAATGGTTACTGGTGAATTTTATGAGCCCAGCCAGTGCTGCGCCGCTGACCAGCCCACCGAGATGGGCAAGATAGTTGATATTACTGTCGGTGTAGTAGAGCAACTGGAAAAGCTCATTGCCGATCCATAAGGGCAAGAGGACAATTGCAGGCAGCGATACATAATCGAAATAGAAGCCAACCGAATAGAAAAAGCGTATACGTCTGAAGCCGTATATAACGCTGCACATACCCATCAAACCTGCGATCGCGCCAGACGCGCCGATGCCCGGCATAAGACTGCCGGTGGAAAAAAGTATGTCAAACCCAGCCGAACCCAAGCCGCCCAGCAAGTAGAGTGAGATAAAGAACAACCTACCCATGAGATCTTCAATCAGAATGCCGAGGGCAAACAGAAAAAGCATGTTTCCAATCAGATGGCCAAAGCCCGCATGTAGAAACATGTGGCTGAACAAGGAAAGCGGTTCAGGTTGCCCCGCTCGCAGGCCAAAGCCAACATAGGTTATCGACTCATAGAGAGATTCGAAATGGGTTCGTTTCTGTTGCCAATCCAGATAGCCTTCGTCAGAGGATTCGATTACTCTGCCCTCATGCAGTCGCAGCAAAAATTCCCGGTCTGACTGGATGCCGGTCATCTGTGTGATCAGATCTTGGTCGGCATCCCCGGTTTCATGCCGACCGGTAAGATAATCCAGGTCATTGCGCTCATCCAGATAGTCCAGATAACCGCCTCTTTCGATTTCGTAGAGGCCCGACTCTTGATAGTTGCTCAATGCCAGATTGAACTGTTGATCGTCATCAAGCTGGGTCAACAGGAAGATGAGTGTATTGGCGGCGATAAGCAACAGCGTGAGTATCGGCAGGTTATCCCAGCCGACTTTTCTGTGGAGAGGGAGAATCAACATGACTATTCCGTTAGTACTCCGCGTCGGATATATAGGGTTATCCGCTCGCTCAGTCGTACTCCCTGTCCTTCCACTGCCGCAGGGCGGTAAAGACCTCAGTGGGCGTTGGCAGCCTGCGTCCGGCGGCCTGTTCGGCTGCCTCCTGAACATGCCTCACCTCGGTGCGCAGAAAAGGATTGGTCTGCAGTTCCAAACTGAGGGAAGCCGGCAGTGTCGGCACACCCACTTGCCGCTTCGCGCGCTCCTTTTCGATGCGGGCCTGCACAGCGGCACTCTCAGGCTCCACCCAGGCGGCAAAGCCGAGGTTGTCGAGGGTGTATTCGTGGGCGCAATAGACCAGCGTATCACCAGGCAGCGCGGCAATACGCCGCAATGAAGCGGCGAGCTGTTCAAAGGTACCATCGAAGACGCGGCCGCAGCCGGCTGCAAACAAGGTGTCGCCACAAAAGAGCGCCCCCTCGCCATAGTAGGCGATGTGGCCGGCTGTGTGACCGGGAACCTCCAACACCTGTAACTTTTCTGCGAATCCTTCGATCGCCACTCCGTCTCCCTCGAGCACCGGTTGAGTGACGCCACGAATCGATTCCCTGCCGGGACCGTAGACCGGGATACCGGGATAGGCTTCGACCAGTTCGGGCACTCCGCCCGTATGATCATAGTGGTGATGGGTGATGAGGATGGCAGCCAGGCGCTTGCCCTGCGCCTGCAACCATTCGAGCACGGGTGTTTCGTCACCAGGGTCGAGCGCCACCGCCATAGCGCCGCCCGGCGGGGACATCATCCAGATATAGTTATCCTCAAAAGCGCTGACAGGCGTGATTTCCAGCATGGCGTTTGGTGCTGCTCCGATCAGCTGGACCCCTTCACCACCTGAAATGCGTTCTCCCGCGTCACGCGCACGATCGATTGCAGGATACCTGTCAGGTCGAGCCCGGCCTCGGCCAGCTGCTCCTCATGGCTGGCGTGGTC
Organism: Chromatiales bacterium; assembly: GCA_050119415.1. Lineage (GTDB taxonomy): Bacteria > Pseudomonadota > Gammaproteobacteria > Chromatiales > Chromatiaceae > Thiodiazotropha. The sequence goes on from JASFJY010000036.1 coordinate 3,157, forward strand.
CTGAAAACGGTCGGGTATACCGAGATTCAAGACCTGTGTGGTATGTGACAGGCGATGCAGGTACTCGTTGACCGCCGAACCGGCGCCCCCGGCCAGGGCATTCTCTTCGATCGTCACCAACAACGGGTGGCGATCGGCCAGCTCCCGTACCAATGCCTCATCCAGGGGTTTAATGAAACGCATGTTGACCAGCGTGGCATCGAGCTGTTGCGCGACCTGCGCGGCGGTTGACAGCAGGCTGCCAAAGACCAGTAAGGCGATGCCCTTTCCCTCGCGCCGGATCTCGCCGCGGCCGAAGGGCAGAGGCCGCACCTCAGGTGCAACCGCCACACCCGGTCCCGCTCCGCGCGGATAGCGCACCATGGCCGGTCCCTTGTAGTCGTAGGCCGTCTGCAACAGGGCGGCACATTCATTCTCGTCGGCCGGCGCCATGATCGTCATGTTGGGGATGGCGCGGACATAGCTGAGATCGAAACTGCCGGCGTGGGTCGCCCCATCGGCACCCACCAGGCCGGCACGATCCACCGCCAGGGTGACATCCAGATTCTGTAGCGCCACATCGTGAATCAGCTGATCGTAGGCGCGCTGCAGAAAGGTGGAGTAGATCGCCACCACCGGCTTGAGTCCCTCGCAGGCGAGCCCGGCGGCGAAAGTGAGGGCATGCTGTTCGGCAATCCCTACATCGAAGTAGCGTGTCGGAAAGCGCTTGGCGAACGCCACCAAGCCAGAACCCTCGCACATCGCCGGCGTGATCGCCACCAGCCGCTCGTCCCGCTCAGCCAAGGCACAGAGCCAGTCGCCGAAGACCTGGGTATAGGTCTTAGCCTTGGTGGCCTTCTCCATCTTGCCGGTGGCCGGATCGAAGGGGGTGACGCCGTGATAGCCACAAGGGTCATCCTCCGCCGGTTCGAAACCTCGCCCCTTCTGAGTCACCACATGCAGCAGCCGCGGGCCGTGCATGGACGACATGTTGCGCAGGGTACGAATGAGGGTCTCAAAATCGTGGCCGTCGACCGGGCCGATGTAGTTGAAACCCAACTCCTCGAACAGGGTTCCGGGCATCACCATGCCCTTCATGTGCTCCTCCCACTTGCCCACCAGGTCGCTGAACTGGTGTGGCAGGTGGCTCAACGCAGACTTGCCCCCCTCGCGCACGCTGGTGTAGAACTTGCCCGAAAGCAGACGTGCCAGATGGTTGCTGAAGGCGCCGACCGGTTTTGAGATTGACATATCATTGTCGTTGAGGATCACCAGCAGATCCTGATCCAGCGCACCGGCCTGGTTCAGGGCCTCGAAGGCCATTCCCGCCCCCATGGCGCCGTCGCCGATCACCGCCACCACCTTGCGGGGCTCACCCTTTTGCTTGGAGGCTACCGCCATGCCGAGGGCGGCACCAATGGAGGTACTGGAGTGACCTGTACCGAAGGTGTCGTACTCGCTTTCGCTGCGCTTGGGAAAGCCGGAGAGGCCGCCCCTCTGGCGCAGACTTCCCATCTCATCGCGCCGGCCGGTAAGAATCTTGTGGGGATAGGCCTGGTGGCCTACATCCCAGATCAGACGGTCATAGGGGGTGTTGAAGACATAGTGCAGCGCGATGGTCAGCTCCACCACGCCCAACCCGGCCGCCAGGTGGCCGCCGGTCCGCGAAACGCTCTCAATGAGGAAACGACGTAGCTCGACGGCCAGGGATCGCAGCAGATTCTCATCCAGCTGCCTCAGGTCGCCGGGCAGGTCGATACTGCTCAGTAGCGGATACTCCTTCAATATCCGGGAGGTCTGATCTGAAATGTCATGATCTGCCATGCTGTGAGCGGCTCCGAATAGGAATTGAGGCGGCGTATCCGACAATCGCCCAGTGTAATGGACAATTCTAACCTATCCGACTCCGAAACGCATTCACACCGGCTCGTCCTTTATTCTGTGGGCCTCGCTCAGCACAAAGTCGTGAAACGCCTTGGCCGCCGGCGACAGGCGTTTGCCCTTGCGGTAGACCATGTACCAGTGGCGCTGCAGGGGAAAGCCCTGCACATCGAGCACCACCAGCCGCCCGGTCTCCAGCCCCATACCGGCACGCACAGCCTGTTTGATCGCCTCGTTACGGGTCATCTGCATGCCGGCACTGATCTCGATGTTCTGCTCGGCGAAGAATCGCTCCATTGCCAAACGGGTACCGGAGCCCTCCTCGCGCATGATGAAGACCTCTTCACCAAGGCGCTGCACAGGGATGTCGGCAACGCCCTGCAGGGGATGACCCGGCGGTGCGATCACCACCAGGGAATTCTCCATGAAGGGTTCATATTCGAGTTCGATATCCTCTGGCGGCAGTCCCATCAGTACAATGTCGATCTCATTGTTCTTCAGCAAGCCCATTAGACGCTGCCGGTTGGTGACGTCGAGGTGGAGATCGATTCCCGGATAGCTACGGCTGAAAGCGGCCAACAACCGCGGAGCAAAGTAGTTGACAGTACTGGCCACGGCAATCTTGAGATGGCCGGTACCCAGCCCCTTCATGGCCGCGACCACCTCCTCCATCTCCTCGAAGGTCTGAAAGATAGTGCGGGCATATTGGTAGATCTCTCGCCCCACCTCGGTCAACCGTATCTTCTTGCCGGTGTGTTCGAAAAGAGGCAGACCGACCGCATCCTCCAGCTGCTTCACCTGCATCGAGACGGCGGGTTGACTGAGATGAAGCACCCTCGCCGCCCGAGTGTAGTTCAACTGCTCTGCAACGATCTGAAAGACCTTCATCTGGCGTAGGGTTGTATGCATGGTACTGCTTATCTCGAAAGGGATGGTGAAAGTATCTCAGGACGAAACCCACAGACAACTCAGCCAACACTAAAAACCTAATAATCTTTATAATACAAGATGTTGCACCGTTACCAACACACCAAGTCCATGGTGGATAATGGTGCTGTTGAGCCATAGCCATGCCATCTGACAACCGGCATCTGATCCACCCTCGTGGATCGACACCTCAAACCAGTTGGCCATCATGGCGTCCTCATCACCTGATAACCCACTTAACATCTTCTCTAGATAAAGAATTTATACTCTATTTTCAGCCTTATATATGACGATTCTCGATAGACGGTACAGCAGGAGTTCTGCAGACGCCGTTCATAAATCCGCCAGCCCCGCATGCCGGGTTCAGCCACTATGACTGTATCTTCTCAAGTCACTTGAATTATGGAAAGTTAATCTTTCAATCACTCGCGAGCTATTTGTGATCATACTCACAAATTTTGATTCGCAGCTATTATTCAATATGCGAAACGCCTTCCTGAGGTGGCGTAAAGGTCAATCTGCAGATACCGGAAGAGACACGACCGCAATCGCCCATTGACATGGGCCTCTGTGCCGAACTGCTGTAATGACATAAAGACACTGAATCGCGCGAACGGACTCCAGTACATGATGGATTGACCGGGTAATGGCGTAGTCATCGCCGAGTCCGCACTAAATCAGACGCCTGATCGGCGGAAAATCCGAGGCACTTAGGTCTGTTAAGACCGACTTGCCAGCGATGCCTCAGCAATGGATACGAGCAGTATAAACATCTCCTGGACCCGCAGTGGTCAGGCACTATCTATCGTCTTACCGAGGGAGCACAGGAAAATGGACAGGATCAATCTGGGGGGAATAGAAAACCCGCAACAACTGCAGCTTCAGAATAGCAGCCAATCGAAGAATCCTTTGATTGTGCTTTCGCCGCGTCAAATATCACTAAGCAAGCAGCCTAATAACTGCTTGGTTCGTTATGACGAGGCCGATGATGTCAGGGTGAAAGGGGCACTACTACTCACTGCCCACAACCTCGAAGCGTATGCGCAAAACCAGCAGCCATACATTATCGATCAATCCATAAAAGAGCTGCAGTTTTCGGATTACAGACTCCCCCACCCACACATCATCAACACTATGCAAATCGGTCAGTTGGCAACAGTCGCCTGCCTCCTGACCCAGCAAGATATGGAGGTCATCGTCATGGAACTCGGTCGGGCCGAACTTTCGGCACTGATCGCCCTGGGGAAAATGCAACCACAGCATCTACACAAGAATCTCTATATGTTCGATCAACACGCGCGTGAAAGTTCAGCTATGTCGCTACAGGAGCTAGATGCCCAGCAGAGGGAAATCGTAAAGCTCAAGCGGAAGCTGTATAAAGTACAACAGCAATTCGACACAGAACGCAGACAGCGGGATGTCGAGAAAATGCTGTTGACCAGAGCCCTATCGGCGGCCAAGAATCGCCACAAGAGGGAGATACAACAAAATCGCAACTCAGTAACTATTGAGCAGCGCAGCTCGACCCTGGGGGGGCATCTCCGAGAGGAAATTGCAGCGATGGGCCTGCAACTTGTGAAACCGCAGGCGAGCGGGCATGTAAGTCAGCTCCCATCCCAGCAGACGCATAGCGAGCTTGAGCAGTACCAGCATAGGCTGACAAAACAGCTGGAGGAAAGTGAAGCCTCTCGACAGCAGTTGGAAGATGAAATTAGCCGCCTCTCCAAAGAGCGCTTTGATCTGGAGTCCTCTCTACATGAGTTGCGCGGCCTACTCAACGGGAAGGAGTCGAGCGATCAGACGCAGATTAGCTCTCTTCAGCAGTCCTTGAACGAAGCACGGGAAACGCTTGATCAAGCTAAGGCAGCACATCAGAAACAGGTGCAGGAACTGCAGGCGGAGCTAGAAAAAGCAAGCCAACCCAGAGATGAAAGCCAGACGCGTTACGAGGCCCTGAACGCTGAACTGCAACAGCAGATCCAGACCCAGGAATCCTTTCACGGGCAGCTGGTGCAGGAGAAGGCTGAACTGGCCAACAGCCTCAATGCCGAGACCCAGCGGGCTTTGGAATTCGCTCAACAGATCCAGTCTCTGGATGAACACAAGCGAAACCTGGAACATGAACTCGAGACAATGCAACAGGCCTTCAGCGAAGCCTCGGCTCAGCATGAAAACGATATGGCGTTGCTGAGCGATGAGCTGGATCAGGCACGGCTCAACCTTGATGAGCTGGGGCAATCCCGCCAACAATTGGATGAATCTTTGCAACAGTCTCATGCCGAATTGCAAGCACAACAGGAGCGGGAGCGGGAGTTGCGGGCGGCGCTGGATGAGACGAAAAACAATGCCGAACGGACTACGCAAGAATTACACGGCGAACTCGAGCAACTGCGACAGAGTCAGTCCATTTTACAGCAGACTCTGGAGGAGAGCGGTGCACAGCTTGCTCTAAGGCAAAGCGAACTGGAGCAGAAGGAATCGAGCCTGCTGTCAGCCCTCAAAGAGGCAAAGCACACTGCCAATGAACACTTGGCGAGGTACAAGGCCAAGATCGAAGACCTACAGCAACAGATCCAAATCCAGGAATTGTCCAACCAGCAGCTGACGCAGGAGAAGGCTGAACTGGCCAGCTGCCTGCAGGCCGAGTCGAACCGTTCCTTGGAGTTCGCGGGTCAGGCCGAGACGCAGGATGAACACAGGCAAAACCTAGAGCATGAGCTCGAAACACTACAGCAGGCCTTCAGTAAAGTCGAAGCTCAGCATCAGAATGACTTGGCGTTGCTGAAGCAAGAGAAGGAGCAGTTGAGCCAGGCCCTGGAAGCGCAAAAGCAGCATGACAGTAACACTAAGGCCCGCCTGAACAAGTTGATCAACAGTCTCAAGAGCCGGCTGGAGTCGACCCGCGCCAAGGCAATCCGGCAGCGGCAGAAACGGATCAGACTGGCGGCGATGTTAGCAAAAGAACAGAAAACGTCCGAACATCTCAAGCAGTTGACGGAGGCCGCCGAGGAGAAGGCGAAGGCTGCAAGCAACCGCCTCGCCGAGGTGGAGCGAAATCAACAGGAAATGCAAGCCGAGGTGCAGAAGGAAATCGAGGCTGCTCAGGAGGCTTGGGGGAAGGCGTCGGAATCCGACATCGCTTTGCAGGCAGCCAAAATGGAATACGCCTCACGCAAAGATGAGCTGGAACAAGAGATCGACAACCTGCGGGCACAGCTTGAGCATCAGGAGGAGAACTTAGAGACGATTCAGAGTGAGTATGCAGAGGAGAAAGCGCAGCTACATGAGTCACTCAACGAGAGTCAGACCGAGCTAAAGGTGGCGCAAACCAACATCCGGACGCTGAAACGAGACCGGCAGGCGATACGTGAAGCTAAATTGGAAGTGGATGAACAGGTTACGCGGTTGAAAGCGGAGTTTCGGAAGGAACGGGCGGAACTCACCTCCGAACTCCAATCGAGCCAGCAAGAAGTCGCATCATTGCGTAAGGAACTGGCGGATGTGAATCGGGTGCTAGAAAATCCTGAAGAGGTGGAACACCTGCGCCAGCAGCTGCGACAAGCGCAAGATGATAAAACGGCACTGAAACAGCAGATCGATGGACTGCGTGAGGTGCAGCTGGAAATGGAGAGTCAACGGGGCGAAGCCGGGGATGCGGAGTTGACCAAACTGCGTCGTGCACTTTTTGCTGCAGAGGTTAAACTCGAGGCAGCCGACAAGCTGGCCCAACAAGTCGATACCCTGCAACGCGAACGTCACGTCCAGGAGATCGCTATCGAGACGCTCAGCGAGGATCTGGATGCACTGACAGAGGAGAAGGCCGCGCTGATAGATGAGCGGGACAGGCTGCAACGGGCGCTAAGTGATATTCAGGAGCAATCGATAGGTGACGCTTAACCCAATATTTCACCCGCTTGCTTAAAAAACAAAGCAACTTAAGGCTTTACTTTTTATATTTGGAATGTTAGCAAAGCACAACGTTAACCGACCCATACTGAATGCGCCCTCGCACCGGTCTCGCCGACCAGCTGCGATATTTACTCAACCCTCAATAGCTTGCTATTGAAGAGCGGCGCAGGAAAGTGCCGTCTATAGACCAAAGGGTGGATTCAATCGCGACTCCACACCCGAGCGGCGCCCCCAGCGTGACGATTACGTTCCCAGAATCAAACATTCTGGCTCATGATATTGGCGGATAGATTATGTCAAGGACATTTATTAATTATAGTAAAGCTACAAATAATATTTTTTTCTTATAGAAAGCCATAAGAAACAACTTGAATCTTTATAAATACAGTTTACTAGAGTTGGGGTTTCATCGTAATCAACATCCCAAGTACTACGTCGAGATAAATTGTCGTGACATAATTATCAGGTTCCGATAATGTACAATTGATTAAATAGTGAAAATCCCTTACCTATAGGGAATAGCTGGACTAACTGGAATCTGGACCGATCCTCTGAAATCCCATGCCTCTCGATCAAACACCCCATACCATTGGCGAACTCCGCCAGTTAAAGCAAACCGTTTTCCAACAGCCAGTCAACAAGAGACTCTCCGCCCCTAAGGGTGTGGATCCAGATCAGTGGGAGACACATTTGGCGCACATCTCGGCGCGGGAACCCGGCAACCTGCTCAACCATGTACGCAGAATTTATCTGCACCTGGCACTCAAGCAGTCGAACGCACTCTATGGCGCCATGCTCGATCTCTATCTGGCGCTGGGCGACAAAGGTGGACGACTGCGCCACCATCTACTCCACAAGGCAAGGAAGCTGCTCTCACAGGAGAAGCACGACCTGTTCCTCGCCCACCAACGACAAGGCCTGCAATCCTGTCAACCGCTCCCTGCAAGCCAGCATTCCGTACTCGGTAATTTCTTCAGCGGCGATAGGCGCCTTGTCAAAGAGCAGAGCGCCGCGCAAGCGCCTGTCAACCGAGAGACCGACGCCCTGAGCTTGGCCCGGGAAGAGCTAGACTATGGCGATATAACCGTTGCCCAACAGATTCTGGAAGAGGCGATTCTGCAGACTCCCACCAGACTGGGACTGCATTACGGTCTGCTTGAAATATACAAACATACCCGATCACTTGTTGATTTTCATGCCATGAAGGAGCGATTGGGAGATGACGTTATGATTGCTCAGACCGCATGGAATCAGATGCAAAAAACGCTGGAGAGCAGAGGCAGTTAGGTGTTCATCGCTAGCAACAAGCCTCTAGGGATTGCCCTGTTAGGCATCAATAAACGAGACAGTGCCAGACTGGAACTGTTTCTAGAGTATCACTGGAGCGGCAATTTCCTCTTGGTGTCCGAAGAGTACGCCGATTTTTGCATCCTGAACCTGGACAGTCTCGGTGGCAAAAAACTATTGCAGCAACAGCAAGAGTGTAACCCTGAGCGCCCCTTGATTGTGTTGACCGTCCACGATGTCGACATCGATGACGTGACTCTCCTGCGCAAACCACTGAGCTGGAACCTACTCAAAAACACCATTGGTGGCCACATCAAGGCGTTGGCTCAGCAAGCCCCAGCGGAGGAAATCCCGGCATCTACAGCAGAGCCAATACCAGAGCCAATACCAGAGCCAATACCAGAGCCAATACCAGAACCAGCATCGCAAAATGGCGGGGGGCTAAACAGCGCAATTACGCAGTGCCAGATCAATGATCGACGAAGCGCACTCCCCAACTCGGCAACCCAGGCCCGCCTGATACACGGGAGCTGCGGCCCAAGCGGCGGCATAGAGATTGACAATCGCTCCGGCAACAGAAATATCTACTATGACCCCAGCACACTCTTCCAACAAGTATTGAAGAGCGCAATTGAGCAAAGTCGGCGTGAGGCGCGCCCCTTAAGACTGAATCTGCCCGGTGAAAAATATATAGCGCTGCTACCAGAGAGCAGCATTGCGCTAACCAACCTCAGCGATTCCAAGCTGCGCCCGCGCTGCCTGCTGCCAATAAAATACGACCAGATCCACATTAGCCATCCCGACGATAGCGAATTCCATCAGCTACGGGCTGGCAGTGAAACAGCGCAGGACATAGATGCTCTGCTGTGGAAGGTAAGCCTATGGAG
>JASFJY010000037.1:0-11964 GCA_050119415.1 Chromatiales bacterium
CAAGGGATCGAACGGTTTACCGGTTACCTGAGCGATATGCTCTGCGATAATCTGCCAGGTTTTCATGCGGCTCCTCCTTCCACACAACTTAGTAACCCTAACAGGTATTGCATGTACCTGATAATTGTTGCATCTCCACAACAGACATAAGCGCATACCTCGCGTGCCGGCCGATCAGCGGTGGTAAGTATCTACTTACCGTATCAGCATTTATATTTATACACACCGGCCAAATGCTGCATTACAACAAAAGCGACCATCTGGCAAATTAAAAATCATCATCAAGCAATATCCTGTAACTTACTTTATATCAAGGACTTAGCATTTATGATGAAAAAATGGTCAGGATCGCAAAAGCAACTGAACCACAAGGATTTTCGGCTATCACACAGAATCTTTACACAGAGTTATCCACAGATATTGTGGAAAAGACAATGACGGGAATGTAAAGGTATTTAATTGCGGGTCAGCCTTTTTATTTGCGACCATGATACAGTCGCGCCATGTCTTCCGAGTCCATTCTCCGCATTGCCCTCCCCGGCCCGCTGCGTAGCCTGTTCGACTATCTCTTGCCGGCCGGACAAATAGCGCCGCCATCGATCGGCACGCGCTTCCAGGTACCCTTTGGAAACAGCGGACGTATCGGTGTGCTGGTGGAAATCGCGGTGCAGAGCGAGATGCCCCGAGAACGCCTCAAGCGGGCAAACCGGCAGCTCGACGATCAGCCATTGCTGAAGACGCCCGATTTACGCCTGTTGCATTGGGCGGCCGACTACTACCAACACCCCCTCGGGGACGTTATCTTGCAGGCCCTGCCGGTCAATCTGCGTAAATCCCGACCAGTTTGCGCCTCACCTGCTCCTGCCCTACGCCTGAGCCGGGCCGGCAGGGAATTTGACATTGCGTCTCTCAATCGGGCTCCGAAGCAGCGGGCCGTATTGACTCTGCTTGAGCAACATCCTGACGGCTTGCACAAATCCATGCTCATGGCACAGACCGACTCGTCAGACGCCGTCGTCAGAAGCCTGCTCCAAAGGGGCTTGATCGAGACCTGTCGAATGCCACGCAGAACACCCGAGGCAGCACCATTCAGTGCCCAACGACACCGGCTGAATCCTGCTCAGCAACAGGCGGTCGACAACGTCTGCGCCAAACTGGACCGCTTTCAGCCATTCCTGCTCCACGGCGTGACCGGTAGCGGCAAAACCGAAGTCTATCTCCACCTCATCGAGGCGGTGCTTGCCCAAGGACGCCAAGCCCTGGTGCTGGTGCCTGAAATCGGCCTCACGCCCCAGCTCATGGAGCGTTTTCGCCAACAGCTCGGCGAGCGGGTCGCCCTGCTCCACTCCGGTCTGGCCGATGGTGAACGGGAGAGCGTCTGGCATGCCATGCGCCGGGCTGAAAGCGAGGTGCTGGTCGGCACCCGTTCGGCGATCTTTACGCCGCTGCCGAAACTGGGCCTGATCCTGGTCGACGAGGAACACGACCTCTCTTTCAAGCAGCAGGAGGGATTCCGCTATTCGGCACGCGATCTGGCGTTGGTGCGCGCGCAGCAGAGTGATTGCCCTGTGGTGCTCGGCTCCGCCACACCCTCTCTGGAGTCCCTGCGCAATGCGCAGGAAGGCCGCTACCAACGTCTCGATTTGCCACAACGGGCGACAAGCGCCAGTCTGCCCGAGCTGCAGTTGGTCGACATCCGTTCCGCGCCCCTCGACGGCGGCATGTCGCCCATCCTGATAAGACAGATCGAGGCCACACTGGCGGACAAGGGCCAGGTGATGCTGTTTCTCAATCGACGCGGCTACGCCCCCATGCTCACCTGCCATGCCTGCGGCTGGCTGACCGACTGTCCCCGCTGCGACGCTCGCATGACCCACCACCGCAAGCAACAGCTGCTCTGGTGCCACCACTGTGGTCACCAGCGGCGGGTACCTGCCCAGTGCCCGAGCTGCGGCAGCCCCGACCTGCGGGCGGTGGGACAGGGCACCGAACAACTTGAGGCACGGCTCGCCGAACGTTTTCCCGGAATCCCTCTGGCGCGCATCGACCGGGACTCCACCAGCCGCAAGGGGAGCCTGGAGAAGCTGCTCGAGGGTATTCGCCAGGGCCGCTATCCCTTGCTGTTAGGTACCCAGATGCTGGCCAAGGGCCACCACTTCCCCGACGTTACCCTGGTGGGAATACTCGACGTTGATCAGGGGCTGTTCGGCGCCGACTACCGCGCCCCTGAGCGCATGGCCCAACTGATCCTGCAGGTGGCGGGGCGTGCCGGCCGGGCGGATCGGCCAGGCCGAGTGTTGATCCAGACCCGACATCCGGACCATCCGCTGATGCAGTTGCTGACCCGGCAGGGCTATGACGCCTTCGCTGAAGAGGCCCTGGCGGAGCGGCGGCTCGCCGCCCTGCCGCCTTTCTCGTATCAGGTCCTGCTCAGGGCGGAGTCGACCAAGGCCAGCGACCCGCTGACCTTTCTCGAACGCGCGGCCGTAACGGGCCGCTCGCTACCCGATGCAGAGGAGGTCGAGTTCTGGGGCCCGGTACCGGCACCGATGGAACGGCGCGCCGGACGAGTGCGGGCCCATCTGCTGATCCAGGCCGCGCAGCGTCAGGCGCTGCATCGCTGGCTCAACCTCTGGGTGACGCAACTGACCACGCTGCCGGAGGCACGACGGGTACGCTGGTCGGTGGATGTGGACCCGATGGAGATGCTGTGAAACAGCGTAGGTGCGGTTTGCCGCACAACAACCGTTATGTACTTACCTACGATCAGAGCTGATCGGCGATCTCCGCCGCAATGATGTTGAGATCTTCATGGCGCACGTCCTTGCCGGTAACCAGGAAGATCACGTAACCGCCGATATTTTTGGCATGGCCGCCGATGCGTTCCAGGGCGCGCAGGGCCAGTACGATATCGACCATGTGGCCAACACTGCGCGCATCCTCCATGACGAAGGTAGAGAGACGTCGCAGGGCTGAGCGGAAATCCTCGTAGAGCTTCTGGTCGGTGCGGATTACCTCTAGCGCCTTATTCAGATCAAGATACTCGAAGGCTTCCAGGCTGATAGATATCATTTTGTCGACAAACTCCGCCATATCGAAGATATCCTGCAGAATCTCGTTGCCCGGGGGATTCTTGCCGTTGTCGAAAAAGCGAATGGTGAGATTGGCGATCTTGCGCGCCTCGTCGCCCACCCGCTCCAGGTCGGAGATGGTCTTCTGCACAGTCAATACATCACGCAGATCCTTAGCCACCGGCTGGCGTTTGGCGATCAAGCGGATGATCTCCTCGTCGGCGCGGATGTCGATCTCGTTGAGTTTCTGGTCCCGGTCGATGACCTGCCCGGCCGCCTTGGTGTCTTCATCTCTGAGGGTCTGCACCGCCCGGCGCAGCTGGTCAAGCCCCAGTTCACCCAGCTCCAGAACCAGACCATTGATGGTCTTCAGCTCTTCGTTGTAGGCCTGCACAGTGTGTCCGCTGATCATAGTGTTCATGTTCGGTTTCCATCAGCCAAAGCGGCCGGTGATGTAGTCTTCGGTCAGTTTATGGCGAGGCGCGGTGAAGATCTGGTCGGTCTCGCCTACTTCAATCAGTTTGCCCAGATGGAAGTAGGCGGTGCGCTGGCTCACACGGGCAGCCTGCTGCATCGAGTGGGTGACGATGGCGATGGTATAGTTTTCCCGCAGTTCGTCAATCAACTCTTCGATCTTGGCGGTGGCGATGGGATCGAGCGCCGAGCAGGGCTCGTCCATCAGGATCACCTCTGGGCTCACGGCGATGGCGCGGGCGATACAGAGACGCTGCTGCTGTCCACCCGAGAGCCCGGTACCGGGCTGATCCAGGCGATCCTTCACCTCGTCCCAGAGGCCGGCCTTCCGCAGAGAGGTCTCGACAATCTCATCCAGGTGCTGTTTATCGTCATTCAAACCGTGAATCCGCGGTCCGTAGGCGATATTGTCATAGATCGACTTCGGGAAGGGATTGGGCTTCTGGAACACCATGCCGACGCTGGCCCTCAGGGGCACCACGTCGAGACCGCTGTGGTAGATATCCTGGCCATCCATCTTGATCTCGCCGGTAACACGACAGATATCGATAGTGTCGTTCATGCGGTTGAGGCAGCGCAGGAAGGTGGATTTGCCGCAGCCCGAGGGACCGATCATGGAGATCACCTGATTCTTACCGATATCGAGGCTGACATCGAAGATCGCCTGTTTCTCGCCATAATAGACGTTCACATTGCGGCAGGTCATACGGGGATCATCGACATAGATCTCACCCACGGTACCGCTAGCCTTACCCTCAGTCACAAGTTGCATACCGCCCTTGGCAGTTACGCCTCTTTCACATTTGCCGGCAACCGTGCCGTTGGAATTCAGCAATTCGTCCATCTTATACCTCGCTTGCGACACTGTTACCAGCGCCGCTCGAATTTCTTTCTCAACCAGACAGCCAACAGGTTCATAACGACCAGGAAGGCCAATAGCACCATAATGGCGGCCGATGTACGCTCCACGAAGGCGCGCTCCGGACTGTCGGCCCAGAGGAAAATCTGCACCGGCAGCACGGCGGAGGGATCCATGGGACCGCCAGGAATATCGACAATGAAGGCCACCATACCGATCATCAAAAGGGGCGCCGTCTCACCCAGGGCCTGGGCCATGCCGATGATGGTGCCAGTGAGCATGCCCGGCAGGGCCAGCGGCAGCACATGGTGGGTGATGGTCTGCATCGGTGAGGCGCCTACACCGAGGGCTGCTTCGCGTATCGAAGGCGGTACCGACTTCAATGCCGCGCGGCTGGCGATAATAATGGTCGGCAGCGTCATCAGCGCCAGCACCAGACCGCCGACCAAGGGCACCGAACGGGGCAGACCAAAGAAGTTTATGAAGACCGCCAGACCCAACAGACCGAAGACGATGGAAGGCACCGCAGCCAGGTTGTTGATGTTGACCTCGATGAGATCGGTCCAGCGGTTCTTCGGCGCAAACTCCTCCAGGTAGACCGCTGAGGCGACGCCCACCGGGAAGGCGATTGCCAGGGTGATCAGCAGAGTGAAGAAAGAGCCGTAGACCGCGCCTTTGATACCTGAGAGTTCGGGTTCACGGGAGTCACCGGCGCTGAAAAAGGTGGTGTTGAAGCGCTTCTCGATGCGCTCCTCCTGCTGCAACTGCTGGATCCAGGCCAGCTGATTGTCCTTGATACGGCGGTCGCTCTCCGGCAGATTGAGGTCGATATGCCCTTTGGTCAGCATATCCACATCGTCATCGGCGATCAGCCAGACCGGCTGCGTGGTGCCGATCAGTGAGGGATCCTCCATTACCATGTCTCGCAGCTGAAATGCGGCGCCGGTACTGACGATACCGTATAGCACCTTCTTCTCACGTCGCTTGGTGACCGAGGAAAAGGCCTCTCGCAGCGAGGCCTTGACCACACCGCCGTAATCGCCACCCGACAACACCGACGGATCGGTCTCCCCCACAGGGGCGATCCTGTCGGGATCGAAAGTGATATCGAGTTTGATATAGGTCTGCTGAAAGGCGGTATAGCCGTTCGATATTATGCTGATAAAAAGAAAGGAGACGAACGTCAGACCGAGCAGAATCGCCCCAAGGCCGAGCCGCCTGAAGGTGCGCTCCCGGCGATAGCGTCTAGCGAGTCCCTTTTCGACCCGCTGCATGCTCTGCTCGTGTTGTTGTTCCTGCTGATTATTCATACTGTTCACGATACTTGCGCACGATATGCAGTGCGAACATGTTGAGGGCCAGGGTGATGACGAAGAGCACCAGGGCGAGCGCGAAAGCGGCCAGGGTCTTGGCGCTGTCGAACTCCTGGTCGCCCACCAGCAGGGTGACGATCTGCACCGTCACGGTGGTCACCGCCTCCAGCGGATTGGCGGTCAGATTGGCCGACAGGCCGGCCGCCATGACCACGATCATGGTCTCGCCGATGGCGCGCGAGACCGCCAACAGTACACCGCCTACAATACCGGGTAGCGCCGCCGGAATAATCACCTGCCGTATGGTCTCCGAACGGGTGGCGCCGAGGCCGTAGGAGCCGTCGCGCATGGCCTGGGGCACCGCATTGATGACGTCATCCGACAGTGAAGAGATGAAAGGGATGATCATGATGCCCATCACCACCCCGGCCGCCAGCGCCGACTCGGAGGAGACATCCAGGCCCAGCACACTGCCAGAGTCGCGGAAGAAGGGCGCTACCGTCAAGGCGGCGAAGAATCCGTAGACCACGGTCGGTATACCGGCCAGGATCTCCAGCACCGGCTTGGCCAGGGCACGAAAGTGCTTGCTGGCGTACTCCGCCATGTAGATGGCCGACATCAGGCCGATGGGCACCGCCACGAACATGGCGATGAGGGTGATCAGAAAGGTACCGGCAAACAGGGGGATGGCACCGAACACCCCCGAGGAGCCGACCTGGTCGGCCCGGATGGCGGTCTGCGGCGACCACTCCAGACCGAAAAGAAACTCGGTAACCGGAATCTGCTGAAAGAACCGGATCGATTCGAACAGCACCGAAAGAACGATGCCGATGGTGGTGAAGATCGCCAGCGTCGAACTGGAGAGCAGAAAGAAGCTGATCGCTTTTTCCACCCGATTTCTCGCCCGTTGACGGCGGGTGATCGACCTCCTGGCGAAAAGCCCAGCCAGAATCGACAGGGAAAGGACGACCACGAACATGGCCATCCTACTGATATCCAGCAGGCCGGCGTAATGATCCGCCGCCTGTTGCATCTGCTGGTCCACCTCGCTGGATACGATATTGCCGGTGGCCAGGTTGCGAATGTCATTGAGGACCAGATTGAGCCGCTCCGGGGGCAGGCCTTGAATCTCCTGAGGCAGCGCTTCGACCACCAGGCCAGTCACCACCGAACCTTCGAAAGCGACCCACAGCACGATCAGGATCAGTGCCGGGACGCCGCACCACATGGCGGTTTGCAGTCCGTAATAGGAGGGCAACGAATGCAGGTCCCTCACCCGCCTGGCGACCAGGCCGAGCGAACGTTTTCTTCCCAGATAGTAGGCCAGAGACATGAGCCCCAGCAGCAGGATGATTAGCGTGGAGGTGTGCATTTCAATTCCAGATGATAAAGCGGCTGCCTGCCTTTTCCAGCAAGCAGCCGCTACCTGTAGCTCAAGTGACTCTTAGAGACTCAGGTTTTTCAACGCTTCCACGTCGCTCTTGAAAGCTTTGCGCTCTTCGCTAGGCATAGGGATCAGGCCCTTGTCGGCCAGATAACCCTCGTCACCCCAGGCTTTGTCGCTGGTGAACTCGGCCAGGTACTCCTTGATGCCGGGGATCCTGCCCACATGCGCCTTCTTCACATAGAAGAAGAGCGGACGGGAGACCGGATAACTGCCATCGGCGATCTTCTCGAACTCAGGCGCTTCGCCGTCGATCACAGAGCCCTGCACCTTGTCGGAGTTCTGATCCAGGAAGCTGAAACCGAAGATGCCCAGCGCATTCGGATTGGCTTCCAGCTTCTGCACGATCAGGTTGTCGTTTTCGCCGGCCTCGATGTATTTGCCGTCTTCACGCACGGTGTGGCAGATCGACTTATACTGCTTTTTATCCGTCTTCTTCATGGCACTGATCCAGTCGATATTCTTACAACCGCCCTCCAACGCCAGCTCGGCGAAGGCGTCGCGGGTGCCGGAGGTCGGAGGGGGACCCAACACTTCGATGGCGATGTCAGGCAGATCGGCGTTCACCTGCTTCCAGGTCTGGTAGGGGTTCTTCACCAGTTTGCCGCTCTCCGGGTCCTTCGGATCCGGCACCTCTTTGGCCAGGGCCAGGAAGATGTCCTTACGGCTTAGGCTGAACTGGGTGGCCTTCTTGGAGTTGGCCAGGGCGATGCCGTCGTAGCCGACCTTAACCTCAACGATATCGTTAACACCATTCTTGGCGCAGAGCTCAACCTCGGTGCTCTTGATGCGGCGAGAGGCGTTGGTGATGTCGGGATGCTCGACGCCAACACCGGCGCAGAAAAGCTTCAGACCGCCACCTGAACCGGTGGACTCGATCTTGGGGGTCTTGTATTCGGTGGTCTTACCGAACTGCTCCGCCACCACGGTGGCAAAGGGGTAGACGGTGGAAGAACCCACGATGCTGATGTAATCGCGGGCGTTAGCCATGCCTGCAAAACCGGTCAGCGACAGGGCGACCGCGGCTGAGATCAGCTTTTTCATAATGATTTCTCTCCTTCAGAGATGTGTTATCAAGCCAATTAGCTAGTTCTTAAGTGCTGGTGTACAGAGGATAGGCAGAAAAAATGAACACTCGATTAGGGAAATATTACAGTTCTGTGACATACCCCCCCTGGGCAGCCTCAGAGCTTCACTGAAAAGCGATAGCCCGCACCACGCACCGTCTGCAGCACCTGCTGCTTGCCGCTCGGCTCCAACGCCTTGCGCAGACGACGGATATGCACATCCACGGTGCGCTCCTCGATGTAGACATTGGTACCCCAAACCCGGTCGAGCAGCTGGCTGCGGGAGAAGACCCGTTCCCGGTGGGACATGAAGAAGTGCAACAGGCGAAACTCGGTGGGACCCAGCTCCACCGTCTCCTGATCGGCGGTCACCCGGTGACTCACCGGGTCGAGCACCAGACCGTTGCACTCCAGCGAAGTGCCGGCCAGCAACGGTGAAACCCGCCGCAGGATGGAGCGGATACGGGCCAGCAGCTCACGGGCTGAAAAGGGCTTGGTGACATAATCCTCGGCGCCCACGTCGAGGCCCCGGACTTTGTCATTCTCCTCCCCCTTGGCGGTAAGCATGATGATGGGTATCGACTCGGTGTCGCTGTCGCCCTTCAGACGTCCCGCCAGCTCGATACCGCTCATGCCGGGCAACATCCAGTCGAGCAGGATCAGGTCGGGGCGCGCTCTACGGATCTGGCTCAACGCCTGGCCGGCATCCTCCGCGAAGTCGGTTTGAAAGCCTTCGTTTTCCAGAACGAATCGCAGCATCTCACCGACTGCCGGCTCATCGTCCACCGCAAGAATTCTCGGAATACTCATATCAACGTCCATAAGACTCGGATCTCAATTGATTAAACAGGAGCTTTGTTACGTGACGATGACAACGGTGCCAGCAACCGATATCAGCCAGTCGGAAGCGCCAAATCAGTTGACCTGATTCGAGCCTTGCGGATTTACACAGCAACTTCGACGGGGCTGAGTCCCAGCCCCAGCCTTCACATCCCTCTCTCTATCTAAGGATGATTCTCATAGGTGCCGGTTTGCGTACGTCGCGCGAATTCCGGAATGCGCTGTTGAGCGGACGCCACAGACTCGTAGAGTTCGGGCTGCGGCTGCCAGAACATCACGCCGATGCCTTCGGGCTGGGCATGACAGACCACACCCATTACCTCCCATAGACGACCGTCGCGGAAGATCTCCAGCTCCACCAGGGCACCGGTTAGCAACGTGAGGCTTTCGGTCTTGAGATACATCCCCTGTGTGGAGCAATTGACCGCCCTGGCGGGGAAGACCCGCTGTTTGCGATAGCGGATATAGACATCGCCTTCCATCGGGTAGCGTTTACTGTAACGTCTCTCTACAGGCATCTTTCTTCTTCCAGTCTTGTGCTTACACGACAGAGTCTAGGCAGACGTAATGACAGATGGGTGACAGCCGGATGAATCCTTTCTGACAGCCGCACTCCCCGGAGTGCCCCGTTTCCTGGTATCCTTGCCGCCCTTGTAAACAGCACCAACTATTCCCGAAATGAAGACGCAGATCGAGCAACTGGTATCCGCCGCCCTGCAGCAGCTCGCCAACGACGGTCAGCTGGCGCAGGAGCTCCTGACTACACCGAAAATCGAGCGTGCCCGCGACAGCCGACATGGTGATTTCGCCACCAATCTGGCGCTGGCGCTGGCCAAGCCTGCCGGCAAAAACCCGCGTGAACTGGCTCAGGCGCTGCTCGAGGCGCTGCCGGCCTCCGAGCTGGTGGAGCGTTGCGAGATCGCCGGTCCCGGTTTCATCAACTTCTATCTTTCGCCTACCGCCTACCAGCGGCTGGTGCCGCAGATCCTCGCCGAGGGCCCCGCCTACGGCCGCAGCGGTCTCGGTGCAGGCAAGCGGGTACAGGTGGAGTTCGTCTCCGCCAACCCAACCGGCCCGCTGCATGTGGGCCACGGCCGCGGAGCCGCCTACGGCTCGGTGGTGGCCGATCTGCTGGCCGCCGTGGGCTTTGAGGTACACCGGGAGTACTATGTCAACGACGCCGGGCGCCAGATGGACATCCTCGCCGCCTCGGTCTGGCTGCGCTATCTGGAGCTGTGCGACGAGACCCTGACCTTCCCCGCCAACGGCTACAAGGGCGACTACGTCTGGGACATCGCCGCCAGCCTCCATCGCGACCACGGTGAAGCCTACAAACACAGCGCCGAGGAGGTCTTCACCGATATCCCCGCCGACGAACCGAGCGGTGGCGACAAGGAGGCCCACATCGATGCCCTGATCGATCGCGCCAAGTCTCTGCTGGGGGACAACCGCTACCGCTTCGTCTTCGAACTGGGCCTCAACACCATCCTCGACGACATCCGCGACGACCTCTCCTTGTTCGGCGTCAACTACGATGAGTGGTATTCGGAACGCAGTCTGACCGAGAGCGGCGCGGTCAACAAGGCCATCGAACGACTGCGTACCGCCGGCCATCTCTATGAAAAAGAGGGTGCGCTGTGGTTCCGCTCCACCGACTACGGCGATGAGAAGGACCGGGTGGTGGTGCGTGAAAACGGCCAGACCACCTACTTCGCCTCCGACATCGCCTACCATATGGACAAACTGGAGCGGGGTTTTGAGCGGGTCATCGACGTCTGGGGCGCCGACCACCACGGCTATGTGCCGCGGGTCAAGGCGGCCCTGCAGGCCCTGGGGGACGACCCCTCGCGCCTCGACGTGCTGCTGGTGCAGTTCGCCATTCTCTACCGCGGCGGCGAGAAGGTGCAGATGTCGACCCGCTCCGGCCAGTTCGTCACCCTGCGCGAGCTGCGCAAGGAGGTGGGCAGCGACGCCGCCCGTTTCTTCTATGTCATGCGCAAATGCGAGCAACACATGGACTTCGACCTGGACCTGGCCAAGTCCCAGTCGAGCGACAACCCGGTCTTTTATGTGCAGTACGCCCACGCCCGTATCTGCAGTGTCTTTCAGCAGGCGGCCGAGCAGAACATCGTTTTCGAGACCGAGCCGGCCGCACTCGACTACAGCCTTCTCTCGGAGAGCCACGAGCAGGGCCTGCTGACCAGCCTTTCACGCTACCCGGAGGTGGTCGAGGCGGCGGCGCTGAACGAAGAGCCCCATCTGCTGACCCACTACCTGCGGGAGCTGGCCAACGACTTCCATACCTATTACAACGCCCATAAGTTCCTGATCGATGAGGCGGCGTTGCGCGACGCCCGCCTGCAACTGATCTTGGCGACCCGCCAAGTGCTGCGCAACGGCCTCAATCTGCTGGGTGTGAGCGCCCCGGAGAAGATGTAATCCATGGCAGACTTCAAACACCGCGCCGGCCCGAAAAAAAAGAAGGGCAAGAGCAATACCAGCTGCAGCATCTGGTTCTTCGGCGGCGCCATTGTCGGCGCCTTCGTGGTCGGTCTGCTGTGGCTGAAACTGGGGGCCGATCTGGGCAGCGGCCAGATACCCGGCATGAGCCAGCCCAAATCCTCGCCCTCAAAATCCAAAAGCGACACCCCTAAGCCGACCTTCGAGTTCTACACCATCCTGCCGGAAATGGAGGTGGTGATCCCGGATGAAGAGCTGATGGCCCCCGAACCGCCGGAATCGCGCAGCAGCGCCCGGGTGGAGGCACCGGCACCGGTGCAGACGCAGGAGACCGCCTACATCCTGCAAATGGGCTCCTTCCGCAAATACCAGGACGCCGACCGCATGAAGGCCAAACTGGCGCTGATCGGTATCGAGGCGGAGATCCAGAAGGTCA
>JASFJY010000038.1:0-11958 GCA_050119415.1 Chromatiales bacterium
GCCCTGCATCAACTTGGGATCGACGGTACGCTTGCCCATGCGCACGGGAATCAGGGCATGTGGATGGATCAGGGAACGGACCTGCTGCAAGCCCTGTTGAATCAGCAGCATCACCCGCATCACTTTCATCCCCCCCGCGGTAGAGCCACCGCAGCCGCCGACAAAACTGATATAGATCAACAACAACGGCAGAAAATCTGGCCAGTGGGAGAAGTCGACCTTGGCGAAACCGGTACTGGTCACCAGGGAGACCACCTCAAAAGCGGCATCCTGAACACTGTGTGTCAGTCGGCTGTACTCGCCTTCGAACAGCAGCACCATACTGACGACCAGCACCACAGCCACCACGAACTTAAGGAAGGTTCTGGCCTCCGGATCCCGCCAGTAGTGGAGCGGATTTCTGTGGTGCCAGACGCTGAAATGCACAGCAAAATTGATCGCCGCCAACAGCATGAAGAGCACAGCCACCCACTCGATCAGTTTGCTGTCATAGTAACCGATACTCTCATCGTGGGTGGAAAAGCCTCCGGTGGAGACGGTTGAGAGGCTATGCGCGATGGCATCGAAAAGATCCATGCCCGCCAGCCAGTAACCAAGAGCACATGCCACCGTCAGAGCGAAATAGAGCAGCCACAGGGCACGGGCTGTCTGGGCCAGCCGCGGTGTCAGCTTCTCCTCTTTTGAGGGACCGGGTACTTCGGCGCGGTAGAGCTGCATGCCGCCGATACCCAGCATGGGCATGACCGCGACACCCAACACAATCAGCCCCATTCCCCCCAGCCATTGCAGTTGCTGACGGTAGAAAAGTACCGACTTCGGCAACCCGTCGAGGCCGGTCATGACCGTCGCTCCGGTTGTTGTGACACCGGAAACCGCTTCGAATAGGGCATCCAGAGGCTTGAGTTCGGTGCTCATCATCAGAGGCCAGGCACCCAACATGCTGATGATGAGCCAGAACAGCACCACGATGAGAAAACCGTCACGTGTCCCCAGGTTGGCCGGTTCGCGGCGACCGATCAGCCAGAGAGCCCCCCCCAGCAACACAGAGCCGACCAATGGTATGAAAAAGTTCATCAATTCATTGGTCTCGCCGTACCCGGTGGCAATGACGATCGGCACCAACAGGGTAATCCCGAAAATCATCGAGAAGGCACCAATGGTGCGGGCAATGGAGTAAGCGTGCACGAAATACTCCCAGCTTTAAGAGAAAATATTGATTTCCATAACACCTGCAATTTTATCTCATTCGGGCCAGGATCAATGACAGCCAAGAGAAGAGCTGTATCAAAGCGCCATAGCAGGCAATCTGCCGGAGAGGTTCAGGTGCGACGGAAGATCCAGCATATACGCCGATCCTCGGCCCGCTGCCAGATCAAGGCGCGGGTCTCCAGGTGGTCGAGAAAGAGGCCGAGTCGGATTCAAGCCTTGCGGCGAGAGAGGGCCATACCAATCAGGCCGAGGCCGAGCAGGGTAATCGTGGCGGGCTCGGGGACGTTCGCGGGAACGTTCAGGGGGGCATACATCCACCCATTGTCGGGTTACGCTACGCTAACCCGACCTAAATCTAATGAGGCGTGGCATGGGCAGGCGCAGTTTGCAGACCGAAGGATGGACTCGATCGTAAATCATCATCTGAACGTCGATCCCTGCGCGAGGGCGCGTTCAGCGTGGGTCGGTTACACTTTGTACTTTGCTAATATTCCGGTAATTAGAAAAAACATAAGGTTTATTAATTTTCTTAGCGACCGGGTGAAACATACGGGTTAGCCCCCTCAGCGCTAAACGACTTCACCCGCTGTGAATCTCCAACACAGATGGGGGGTGTGGCGTCGGAAATCCTCCGGTACGGTCGTCCCGGAGAGCGCCAGACATCCGAGTGAATTTTCCAGCTGCGGATCGAGCTTGAAGCGGCGACGGTTGGTGGAGAAGTAGAGCTCTCCATTGGGCGTAAGCAGCTTCAGGCTGGCCTCGATCAGGTGTCGGTGATCCCGCTGTACGTCGAGGATCTCCCGCATCTTCTTTGAGTTGGAGAAGCTGGGGGGGTCGAGCACGATGAGACCGAAGAGTCGTCGCTCCCGCACCGCTCGCTCCAGGTACTCGAAGACATCGGCGCGCACCAGTTGATGTTGGTCGCCGGTGAAGCCGTTCAGGGCCAGGTTGCGCTGAGTCCAGGCTTGGTAGGTGTTGGAGAGGTCCACGCTAGTGGTGGCCAGCGCCCCGCCCGCCGCGGCGTAGACCGAAAAGCTGCCGGTGTAGGCGAAGAGGTTGAGCATACGCCGGCCCTCCGCCCGCTGGCGGATCAGGGCGCGGGTCTCCCGGTGGTCGAGAAAGAGGCCGGTGTCGAGATAGCTGTGGAGATCGACCTCGAATTTCAACCCCCCCTCGTTAACCACCCGCGGCCGACCCAGTTGGCCGGTCTTCTCATACTGGGCCAGGCCGCGTTGTCGCTGACGCGTTTTGAAAGCCAGGGCCTCGGCGGGAATCTCGAGCACCTCACGGATAGCCTCACTGATCGCCTGCTCCTGCGTTTCGTCCAGGGGCTCCAGGCCCTTGCGGGCGAAGATCTGGGCGTGAACCTCCCCCTCGTACCAGTCGATGGCCAGCGGGAACTCGGGGATGTCCCGGTCGTAGAGCCGGTAACAGCTGATAGCACGCCGGCGTGCCCATTTGCTCCAGTGGCGCTGGTTTTTGCGCAAACGATTGGTGAAGGCGTCGAGCTGCATCAGCGGGGCAGGCGCCAGGCAGCCAACGCAAGGGTAAACCAGCCGGCGATGAAGGCGGTGCCGCCGATCGGGGTGATCATGCCCAGGCTGCGCAGATCGGTAAGCGCCAGGGTGTAGAGGCTGCCGGAGAAGAGCAGTATGCCGGCCAGGAAGAGCCAGCCGGCGATGTTTAGAAGGCGGCCGGAATGGTTCAGGGCAAGCAGTCCGCTGCCGAAGAGGGCCAGGGTGTGCAGACCCTGATAGTGGACCGCCTTCTGCCACCAGATCAGGTGTCCGGGTGGTAACCGGGCCTCCAGGGCATGCGCACCGAAAGCCCCCAATATCACCAGCAGCATGCCGCTGATGGCGGCGAGAAGCAGAAAAGTGCGGGCCATCAGCTGTCACACTCCTCGAGCTGTTTGAACTCCTTGATAATGATCTGGCGTATGGCGGCGACCAGCTCGGTCCAGCCGTTCTCCTCTGCCTGCTTGAGCAGCTGGGAGAACTCTGCCTGCCGATCGGACAGAGGGCCGAATTTTACCACCTGATTGATGAAGGCGGCGTGCACAGTGAGTATCTGTGATTTTCTATCCATCTTGCTTCTAGCTCGTGTGTCTCATCCGGGAACGCGCCCTCGATTCAGTATTAATCGGCGATCTCGCGCACATCCGGGTGTTTGTCGGCCAACAGTTTTCTGATGTGGGGTTCGGCACTTCTTGTCGGGTCAGCCCCCAGGTATTGGGCGGCGTCCGCGCGGATGTTGGCGTGTTTCGAGTCGGCCGGGGCGGCCAGACTCTGCGGGCCGGTTGCCGGCAGCAAGAGGGCATCAAGAGTGGATCTGGACATGCTCAACGGCGCTCGAAAAGCCGCCACTTTACTCCAAGTTATGGGCAGTGCAAGCCCTGCTTGCCACTCCCGCAGTCTGCTGGAGAGGCTCTGTTTCATGGGGATAGCCGGCAAGAGGGCCTATCCCTCTTGGGATAGGCCGAGCCGTGTGAAACAACCGGGTAGCGCTAGGTCATAAAAACCCTTGAAGTATTGTTGGGGAATTTTTTTCGCAAAATGAGCGGCTTATGTACTTGATTAAAAGACTCTGAATTTCAAGGGCCTAAGACAATAAGCGTAATTTATAGACCCCAATTTAAAACTGTTTGGCTAAAGGTTGCGCAACACATTAATGTTTGTCGCCCTGATTCTGGACGCGCGTGCGCGTGTCGGGGCGTCTGAAGGTAGCTGGAGGTTGATGGCTGAAAACAGCCCCCAGGCCAGCCAGTACTACAACAGGCAAGAAAAACGAAATACACCGGGTATGCCCGGACGTGCTTCAAGGTCGCGGCAACTCGCGGCGGCTGAATCACTGCAGTGAAACCCTAGGAGAACTACACCATGCCAACATTTGTGCGTACTGAGAAGTGCGATGGCTGTAAAGGCCAGGACAGGACAGCTTGCATGTACATCTGTCCTCATGACCTGATGAAGCTGGATAAAGACGGCTCCGAGACCGGTCATGCCATGAAGTCATTCAATCAGGAGCCCGAGCAGTGCTGGGAGTGCTACTCCTGCATCAAGATCTGCCCTCAGCAGGCGATCGAAGCGCGTCCTTACGCCGACATCGTGCCCCTGGGTGCTTCCGTACAACCCCTGCGCGGTACCGACTCCATTATGTGGACCATCAAGTTCCGCAACGGCACCATGAAACGCTTCAAATTCCCGATCCGCACCACCCCCGAGGGTTCTATCGATCCCTACGGCGGCAAGCCGGCGGCCGAAATTGGCAAGATTACCGAGCCCGGCTACTTCGTGCAGAGCAACGGCTACCGTGCCGGTGATCCCAGCGAGCTGATCCGCAAGTAAGCGGCACTCGAAGCTGACAATAAACACAGATAGTTATCGAGGTATTTGAACATGGCTGAATTTGGAAATCCCGAAGTCATCGAGGAAGAGGTCGACATCCTCATCATCGGTGGTGGTATGGGCGCTTGCGGTGCCGCATACGAAATTGGCCCCTGGGTTGAAGCTGCAGGTGGCGATATCAAGGTGAAACTGGTCGACAAGGCCGCCATGGATCGCTCCGGCGCCGTGGCCCAGGGTCTCTCCGCCATCAACACCTACATCGGCTCCGAGCAGGATCCCGCCGACTACGCCCGTATGGTCTCGAACGACCTGATGGGTATCACCCGTGACGACCTGGCCTACGACCTGGGCCGCCATGTCGACGAGTCCGTGCACCTGTTCGAGGAGTGGGGCCTGCCGATCTGGAAAACCGACGAGAACGGTGAGCGTCACGACGGCTCCAAGGGCATGACACCCCTGAAGGACGGCGGCAAGCCCGTGCGTTCCGGTAAGTGGCAGATCATGATCAACGGCGAGTCCTACAAATGGATCGTCGCCGAGGCCGCCAAGAAGGCCCTGGGCATGGACAACATCCAGGAGCGTGTCTTCATCGTCAAGCTGGTGAACGACAAGAACGACAAGAACCGGGTTGCCGGTGCCGTCGGTTTCTCCGTGCGCGAGCACAAGCTCTTTGTCTATAAGTTCAAGGCCTGCCTGCTGGTAGCCGGCGGCTGCGTAAACATCTTCCGTCCCCGCTCCGTGGGCGAAGGCCAGGGTCGTGCCTGGTACCCGGTTTGGAACGCCGGTTCCACCTACGCCATGGCCGCCGAGGCCGGCGCCGAGCTGACCATGATGGAAAACCGCTTCGTGCCCACCCGTTTCAAAGACGGTTACGGCCCGGTCGGCGCCTGGTTCCTGCTCTTTAAGTCCAAGGCCACCAACGCCTTCGGCGAAGTCTACATGGATCGCAACAAGGAGATGCTGAACGACTATCCTCCTTACGGTCAGGCTGCCGTTCCCGCCTCCTGCCTTCGTAACCACCTGATGCTGAAGGAGATGAAGGACGGGCGCGGCCCCATCTGGATGGACACCGTCACCGCCCTGGCCAACCTGCGCGAGACGCTCTCTCCCCGCGAGGTGAAGCATCTTGAGGCCGAGGCCTGGGAAGACTTCCTCGATATGTGTATCGGTCAGTGCGGCATCTGGGCCGGTGAGAACATCGAGCCGGAGAAGAAGAACTCCGAGCTGATGCCCACCGAACCCTACCTGCTGGGCTCTCACTCCGGTTGCTGCGGCATCTGGGTCTCCGGTCCTGAGGATGTGGGCGCGCCTACTTCCGAGGAACACGCCGACAAGGACAAGATCCCGGATCACCTGCCTGCGGGCTGGAACTGGGGCTACCGTGGCATGACCACCGTCAAGGGCCTGTTCACCGCCGCTGACGGTGTCGGTGCCTCCGGCCACAAATTCTCCTCCGGCTCCCACGCCGAGGGCCGTATGTGCGCCAAGTCGATGGTTAAGTTCGTCATGGACCAGAAGGACTGGACCCCCGAGCTGGAAGTCTCTTCCGAGCAGCTGATCGAGGAGATCTACCGTCCGGTGCGCAACTTCCTGGAGTTCAAGGACTACTCCACCGCTATCGACGTCAACCCCAACTACATCACGCCCAAGATGCTGCAGTTCCGTCTGCAGAAGATCATGGACGAGTACGTTGCCGGTGTGGCCACCTACTACACCACCAACGAGCACATGCTGGACCTGGCTGAGCAGAAGCTGGAGATGCTGAAGGAAGACGCCCTGAAAATGCGTGCCAAGGACCTCCATGAGCTGTTGCGTGCGTGGGAGAACTACCACCGCATCCTTACCGCTGAAGCTCACATGAAACACATCCAGTTCCGTGAGGAGTCCCGCTATCCGGGCTTCTACTACCGCATGGACAAGAACTTTGTCGATGAAGAGAACTGGAAATGCTTCGTCAACTCTGTCTATGACAAAGAGAGCAAGCAGTGGAATGTGTTCAAGCGTGCACACGTTGACCTGGTCGACAAGTCCAAGCTGTTCAAGTGATTTTTTGATGACCTAGCGGCTTGCAGTAAGTCCGGGCGTCTCACGGCGCCCGGACTTTTTCTATCTGGAGAGCCACGAGATCAGGCTGATAGTGAGAATCCATATCTGATTGGCAGTTGATCGCTTACATCCGTTTGGTTACTAAGAGCCAACTACCGATAGAATTATCGGAGACGAATTATGAGTGAAAAATTCGATATCCCCATCAAGAGCAGTTTCGTGCCCACCGTGATGGAGCCGGGCGCCAAGCTCAAGTTCAACTGCTACAAGGGCATCTCTTGCTTCAACGCCTGCTGCCGGCACGCCGACATCCAGTTGACCCCCTACGATATCCTGCGTCTGAAGGACAACCTGGGTATCAGCGCCACAGAATTCCTGAAAGACCACACCGTCCCCTTCGAGATGGATAAGGATGCTATTCCCGGCGTCAAACTGCGCACCGACAACGACGGCGCCTGTGGCTTCATGACCGAAGCGGGTTGCAGCGTGTATAAGGATCGGCCGACGGCTTGCCGCTACTACCCGGTGGGTCACATGGCGATGCGCGAAGCGGGCTCCAGCGAGGACGAGGCGCGCTACTTCCTTATTCGCGAGGACCACTGCAAGGGCCATGAGGAAGACCGCGAAGTCACCCTCGAGGACTATCGTCGTGAACAGGATGTGGAGATCTACGATCAGATCAACCGGGAGTGGCTGCAGCTAATGCTGAAGAAGAAATCGGCCGGCCCCGCCATCGGCCGTCCCTCCGACACCAGCCTGCAGTTCTTTTTCATGTGCTCCTACGATATGGATCGCCTGCGTCGCTTTGTCTTGAGCGACTCCTTCAAAGCCTCCTACGACCTGGACGAGCGTTTCTACCAGACAGTGGAAAAGGAGGACCTGGCCCTGATGCAGTTCGGCACCCGCCTGCTGAAGCAGGTGCTGTTCGGTGACATCACTATCCCGGTGAAGCAGGGTACCGTCGAGAAGCGGGTCGAGGAGCGTAAAGAGACCCTGGAACTGCGCCGTCAGGCGGAGATCGAGCTGCACAGGCAGAAGAAAGAGCAGGAGATGAAGGACGCGCTGTCCTGATTTTGCTTGGTCCGTAAATGAACACGAATGTTTTCTACGGTCATGGGGTTTGGTTAGCCTATGAGGTGCCACTTGCCGCACCTGAGGCTAGCCAGAATGTTTCTCCCGGTCGCTTGAAAATAAACTAACTTTATGTTTTTGCTTGTTATTTCCGGAATATTAGCAAACTACAAAGTGTAACCGACCCACGCTGAACGCGCCCTCGCACCGCTCTCGCCGCCCATCTGCGGTTTTATATAGAAATATCAATAGGTTGAGCCGTGGTGCATGGACGTGCCGTAGACGTAGCTAAGGATGGCGCGGCAAAACCATCTGGGTTTATTCGCGGACCCTTTCCCTTCCTCACTCAATGTAAAGCTGGTCCGTTTTCGCCGACATGATGAAGTCGTTCCGGTGTAGCCCTTTGATCTTGTGGGACCACCATGTTACGGTGGTCTTGCCCCATTCGGTCAGCAGGGCGGGGTGGTGGCCTTCGGATTCCGCCAGTTCGCCGACCTTGTTGGTGAAGGCGAGGGCTTCGACGAAATTCCTGAAGCTGAATATCTTTTCCAGCTGCATGACGCCGTCCCGCACCTCGATATTCCAATCCGGAATGGCGCTAATCAGTTCTGCCAGCTCCTCATCAGTCACTTTTGGTGCGTCGGCGCGACAGGCTTCACACTTTTCCTGGTTCAACGCTATCATGGGTCGTATTCCTCTGGTTGCTTGAGTCGGATATAGTATTTATGTGATTTTTTGAAAATCGCTCCACTATTGCTCACTTGCAAAACGTAGGGATACCGGCATTGTAGGTACTCTGGAGAAATCATGGCAAAACGCGCATTGATTGTCGATGACTCGAAGACGGCACGTGAGGTGCTATCGAACAAGTTACAGAAGTTCGGCATCCTGGTGGCTGCCCGCGAGTCAGCCGCTGCCGCTATCGACTATCTCTACGAGGAGACACCGGATGCCATTTTCATGGACTATGAAATGCCGGGTATGGACGGCTTCCAGGCCCTCAAGGTGATCAAGTCCAATCCCAACACGGCCCTGATTCCCGTGATGATGTACACCTCCAAGGCGGGGGGCTTGGCGCTCAGCCAGGCACGGGCGCTGGGGGCGGTCGGTGTTCTGCCCAAACAGCTCGAAACTCAGGACCTTGAAGAGTTGCTCCGTTCGCTGCACTTGATGCCGGATCAGGACTCCCTGGTGTACGGTTTCCAGGATGAGGATCTCGCTGGCGTGGTACATGCCCATCGCTCAGATAATGTCCGCCCCCTTCATGCTGGTGATAAATCGTTGAATAGACCGGTCGAGCACGTAAGTTTGCCGCTTGAGGATATCCCACAGGGGTTGCCGGGCACGGAAGGGGTGAGGCGTTCCCTGCGAAAAGAGCTGGCACAGGCGGAAGAACGCCTTCAGGAACACCTGGAAAGATATTTTTCCGAGCTCCATGCCGAGTTGTTCGAACTGGAAGACCATCAGGAAGAGGCTGACCGGTTTAGGCGTCGAACGCAGCTGGGTGTCTGGTTTGGCACTCTGATGGCCTTCATCACACTGGTCGTGGTGCTCTATGCCGTCAGCACTACAAAGGATGGGTTGAATGGAGAGGGTCGTGAGGCCGTGGGGCGCGAGGTCAGCAATCAGTTAGCGCTACAGGAAGAGAAGCTCAATCTGCTCAACGAGCAGATGATACAACTTCTTGTTGGTGGAGGCCTGGATGGGTTGTCTGTTTCAGTTCCGCTGGGAATGCTTGAGTGGGCGGCCAATCAGGGGGGTGGTTTCAATTATGCTGAGATGCCCTTCGATGATAAGCGGGCCCTCTGGCTCTCTGAGCTAGTGGAACAGCTGAAACAGGTTGGATTCAAGGGGGCTGTGGAGTTGCGGTCAAACTATGGAAATTTCTGCCTGAAAGAAACAGAGGGCGGTGAGATGGTCTTGGCGAATCCGGACCTTGACATTGCCGAGTGCCAGTTTGCCGCAGATGTAGTAGGTAGTGAAAGCTGGCGTAACGAACAATCGGTAGCCTTTGCTAATTACATTAATGTGGAGTTGGCGAATAACGGTGGTGAAGTGGAGATTATCCTCTTCAGCAACGGATTCAATGAACCTCAGCTTCCCTACCCGGAGGTCTACGAGGTTAAGACTGCGGGAGAGTGGAACCGTATTGCCCGGGTCAATCAGCGGGTGCGGGTGAGTCTCTATAGTAACCCTTAACGTAGCAAACGGGGTTTTGCGCTAATTGGATTCGACTCGCTGCCCGGTTTCACGCTTAGGCAAGCTATTCCGATTCCTTTTGAAGCAGTCCTCTCAATTGTTTGTTATTTCTGGATTATTAGTCCGAATCTTTCAACCGGGAACGCGATGATCGCACCGCTCTTGTCGTCCAGCTAAGGTTCGTTTGCTATCGCTTAAAGGAATACTATTCTTTGCGGTGTATTTGTTGTCCAACACATCAGGAAAAAGAGGTGGATGGCAATGATGCAGAGAAAAAATCGATTGCTCAAAATTTTCGTTTTTATACCCGTCATTATTTCACTGGCTTCTTGTGCGGCGGGTAATGTCCAATTTTCGCAAGACACCCCTGCTGGGTTTTGGTGGGGCCTGTGGCATGGAATTATCTCGGTTATTAGTTTGATTATTCATGTTTTCAATGAAAATGTTGTTGTCTACGAAATTGATAATACAGGGGTTTGGTATGATTTCGGCTTTTTATTAGGCGTTATCTTGATCTGGGGTGGGGGTTGTCACGCTAGTTGTAAGGGCGCTCAGAAAAAACAGCATGTCAAAGAATGGGAAGAGATAGGGGACAAAGTCGAGAAGAAAGTGATGCGTATATTAAAGAACTGGGCTGAAACTGAGGAGACTGCGGAATCTGACAAGGAGTGGGATGAGATTGGTAAAAAAGTAGAGAAAAAGCTCAAGCGCACAATTCGTGAGTGGGCAGAGAAAGACTGAGTATAAGGGTATTATTAACGCGGCAACCAATTATGTCGTGTTCAGGGCTTCATGCCTGCCCTTGATCAAGGCGTGGCTCGCCGGCAAGGTGCGAATGATTCAGGTGATTTCCGGTTCCGAATAATCTTTGACGCTCTCAATGACCACGCAGGTGCTGGTGTGCTGCACGAAGGGAAGTGCTGAAATTTTCTCGCCCAATACCGTTCGATAGGTTTCGATATTGGCGGTGCGCACTTTCAGCAGGTAGTCGAAACTAGATGCAATCATGTGGCATTCCTCAATCTCGGAGATCGCATGCACCGCTTCGTTGAATGATGCCAAAGCAGGGGTCTTGGTGTCGCTTAAAGTGACATTGACAAAAGCGATATGCTCGCCTGCCAATTTCTTCCGGTCGAGTATCGCTCTGTAGGCTTTGATATGCCCGGTCTCTTCCAGGCGGCGCATGCGCACCTGACAGGGGGTTTTCGACAGACCCACACGTTGGGCAAGTTCAGTGATGGTCATGCGCCCATTTTGTTGCAGTTCCTGCATGATTGTCAGGTCGAATTTGTCCATCGAAAAGGTTTTCTCAAAAAATAGCGAATTATGACTTATTTGATTAAATCGCAAATTTTCTAATATGTCTATCGCGTAATAACCATGGCTTTTGCAGTGTAAATTGACTGAAAAATTAAGGAATATAAGGTATAGCTTGCAACATCACTAAAAATGGCGGTAAAAATGCCTAATTTTAATGTGCTAGGGTTTAATACGGATGTTTCATCCGGTCGCTTAGAAGCGAAACCAACTTACTCTGAATCCTCAAACAAGCCCCCCGGCATGCTTAGTGCTTTAAAATTGATATGTTGTATATTCCTTAAAGTTGATGACCGGCGTGTTGTCATCGATGCGGGTTAAAATTGATCGGTCAGGCAGTCGCCTGACCGTCATGAAGGGTAATTGCCCTTGGCGATCATTCATGACCCAAGCGTGATGTCACGCTTGGGCATGACTGTAAAGTCAGGGCTTCATAGTCTACCGCTACTGGCTGTACGCAACTGATAGCTTCGCAACTCTGTATTTATTGAGAGGTCTGCAAGAGCTTGGTTTGTCGGATCACTCTGAAACGGATTCATCACCCAGACTTCTAGAAGAGCTGTTGCCAAGCCGATAAAATTGGCTGCCTAGGTCTAATTGATTAGCCGCATCATACAGATCACTACTTGAAATCTGATCAGCCACGTCAGTTAGGTCGCCGTTCAATATCTCATCAACCACTGCGTAAAGGTCATAACTTAAGACCTGATCAACCGCATCGATTAGGTCATCACTTACAACATTGTCAGCCATATCGTCTAGCTCGCCT
>JASFJY010000039.1:0-11710 GCA_050119415.1 Chromatiales bacterium
AGTCGACAGGTCGGCGATATCGACTTCAGAAGCGCCATTGAACATCTGGCCATGGCCAGTATCCAGCACCAGTCGGCCGACATCGGCCGCTTCGCCGAGGTGATGAAGGCGGCCGATCTGGGTTTCAACGAACTTTTCAAGACCTACGTGGGCAAGAACGTGCTCAACTTCTTCCGCCAGGACCACGGCTACAAAGAAGGGAATTACATCAAGCTCTGGAACGGGCGTGAGGACAACGAGCACCTTGCGGAGATCCTCGCCCGCCTCGACGGCGACAGCCCTGCCTTCAGCGATCAGGTCTACCGGGAGCTGGAGCAGGCCTACCCGGCCGGCTGACAGATCGGTCATTCACTCGGCGGCCGGCGCAGTCGGCGCATTCTTATCACACCTGCGCTCCAGTAAAAAAGCGAGACACCAACCGTCTCTGCTGACGGATTTGGGGTATTTGTTCAATTGCGCAACGCGATACCAAGGCTGTTAAAGTTACTCCTCTCTATAACCGATAGCTTGAGCCAGGCCTGATATTAATTAACTATTTCTATTTTAAAGGATTTTTTAAAAATGAAAATCAACCGCCCAGTAACGAATCGGGAGTGGGTAGTCAGTGAGCAGCACAATATCCTTTCCACCACAGACCTGAAAGGCGCCATTACTTACATCAATCCGGACTTTATTGAAATCAGCGGATTTACCCCTGAGGAGCTATGCGGAAAAAACCACAACATCGTGCGTCATCCCGACATGCCGCCGGCGGCCTTTGAAAGCCTCTGGGGCTCGGTGAAGTCGGGTAGTCCCTGGATGGGGCTGGTGAAAAATCGCTGCAAGAACGGAGACCACTATTGGGTCGACGCCTTTGTCATGCCGATACAGAAAGATGGCGCCAGTTTCGAGTACCAGTCGGTTCGCACCAAGGCGAAACGCGAATGGGTGGCGCGTGCCGAGCCGATCTACAAACGCCTCCTGGAGGGCAAGGGATTCAACCGCGGCCTGCTTGGGCGCATCAAGTTGAGCCAGAAGCTGATGGCGGGCAATCTGCTGGCACTGCTGCCGGCATTGATCGGCGACCTGGTGCCTCTGTTTGCTTCCCTGAGCGGGGCCGCCGGATTCGCGCTCACCGCCCTGCTGATCATCGGGGTCAATTTCCAATTGATGCGGCCGTTCAGCAAGTTGGTGGGCCATGCCCGCGAGGTCTACGATCAACCGGCCATGCAGCGCATCTATACCGGACGTGACGACGAGATCGGACAGATTCAGCTTGCCCTGAAAATGCAACGTTCGCAGATCAACGCCATAATCGGCCGCCTCTCCGATGCCACGCGCAAACTCTCCGAGCTTGCTCACGTGACCTTCACCACCTCGGAGCAGGCGAATGAGGGTGTAGAGACGCAGCAATCGGAGTTGACCATGGTGGCCACCGCCATGACCGAAATGGTCGCCACCGTGCAGGAGATCGCACGCAACACGGTGGTGGCATCCGAGGCCACCCTGACCGGACAGCAGGAGGCCACGACCGGTCGCGAGGTGGTGGAGCAGACCATCGGCGCGATCAATACCCTGTCCGACGAAATAGAGCAGGCGGCGACGGTGATTGGCGATCTCTCTCGCCAGAGTGAGGCGGTCGTCAAGGTGCTCGAAGTGATCAAAGGGATCGCCGAGCAGACCAACCTGCTGGCGCTCAACGCCGCTATCGAGGCGGCCCGGGCTGGCGAGAACGGGCGCGGTTTTGCCGTGGTGGCCGATGAGGTTCGTACACTGGCCGGTCGCACCACCGAGTCGGCGTCCGAGATTGAAGCGATGATCGAGGGTCTGCAGTCGGGCAGCAGGCAGGCGGTGCAGGTGATGAAGCACAGCCAGACTCAGGCCGGCGACAGTGTCGAACTGGCCGCCAGGACCGGTGCCGCCCTCGACAGTATCTCCGGTGTCATCGACAAGATCACTGATATGAACCAGCAGATCGCCACCGCCTCGGAGGAACAGAGTGCCGTGGCCGAAGAGATCAACCAGAATATTATTAACATCAACCAGGTCGCCGACAATACCTCCGCGGGGGCCAGCCGCAGCGTCGAAGCCACGGAGCAGATGGTGGCCGCTATCGACCGGCTGGAGAATCTGGTGACGCAGTTCAGGCACTGATAACTTCTGTGCAATTTATCCCGGCAGGTTTAATGGGGTATCCTCCTTCTGACAGCTTTGTCGGCAGGAGCTATGACGCCTATGAGATTTCGTTACATCGACTTGTTTTTCGCTTGTTGGTCGCTCTCTGCGGTTGCCTATGCGGAAGAGGTGTTGGTGACGGCCCAGCCCGCCTTTCAACAGGAACGCCTGTCGGGATTTACCCGTGAGCGCACGCGGCTGGTTCTCTCGGCCGAGACCAGCGGGCGGGTGGTGGAGGTCAACGGGGATGTGGGCGATGTCACCGTTGAGGGAGAGTCCTTCGCCTGTCTCGACCCCACTTTCATCGACCTGGAGCTGGCCGCCAACCAGGCGGAGCGCAAGGCGCTGGAGGTGGATCTGGTCTATTTCCGCAAGGAGGTCAAGCGCATCCGCCGGCTGTTGGCGCAGAAGAGCTCCTCCGAGAGTCAGCTCGACGCCGCCGAGCGCAACCTGGACAAGACCCGGGTGCAGCTCGAGGCCCTGGAGATTGCGGGCCGTACGCTGCAGGAGCGCAAGCAGCGCCACTGCATCCGCCCGCCGGCCGGCTGGCGCATCATCAGCCGGCAGGTGGAGCCGGGGGAGTGGATCAACGCTGGAGCGCCGGTCGTGGAAGTCGGCGACTACCGCGCCCTGCTGGTGCCCTTTGCCCTCAGTATGGATGAGTATCAGGCGCTGCAAGCACGTAACGGCGACCTGAGTCTGTTTCTGACGCAGCAGGGTAGGGAGGTGTCCGCCAGCCTGTTGCGGGTCTCGCCCGCTTTCGATGAGACTTCCCGCAAGATCGCCATTGAACTGGAGATCGGCGAGGGGATCGAAGCGCGCCGCGGTGGCCTGCGCGCTGAACTGGAGTTGGCTATTCCGCTCAGCAGCGGTGCGGTGATGCTTCCCGAGTCGGCCCTGCTGCAGCGCTACGAACAGTACTGGTTGAAGCGCCCCGACGGTGAGGCGGTGCGGGTGGTCTACCTGGGTCGGGACACGGGCTCGCAGGGGGCCGTAGTGCGCGTGACCGCGCCAGGGATCAAGGCCGGCGACCGCTTTCAACGCCGTCCGGAATGAGCGGTATGCGCCAGGTCGTCGCCTTCTCCCTCAGGCAGCGGGTCTTCTTCAATCTGATGTTTGTGGTGCTGATGGTGGTGGGCTTCATCACCTTCATCGCCCTGCCGGCTGAGCGTTACCCCAACTTCGGCTTTGGCGAGGTGATCATCTCTACCGTCTATCCGGGCGCCTCGCCGGTGGAGGTGGAGAGCCTGGTGACGCGCAAGATCGAGGAAGCGGTGGAGCGGGTTGACGATGTGGAGTGGATCAACGCCACCTCCTTCAGCGGCCGCTCCCATATTCGTCTCAAGTTTGTCGACGACAGCGACTACGACGCCCTCTTCAACGAGGTGCGCTTCGAGGTGCAGAACATCCTCGGCGAGCTGCCCGAAGGGGTTGATCCGCCGGCTCTGCTCAATGCCAAGGTACAGGATTGGCTGCCGGTTCTCACCCTCGCCCTGGCAGGTGAGCACGACAACCGGGCGCTGGCGCTGATGGCCGACGAGATCAAGATCCGTCTGTTGAAGATCCCCGGGGTGCAGCAGGTGGATATCTCCGGCGAGCGGATCCAGGAGTTCCATGTCAATCTCGATCCGGCCAAGCTGCGCCTTTTCGGGGTCACCTTCGATCAGGTGGCGGCGGCCCTGGGCAGCGTCAACCGCGCCATCCCCGCCGGCAAGTACACCAATCAGAGCGGCGAGTTCCTGGTCAAGATGGACGAGCGTTTTCGCAGCCTGGAACAGGTGCAGGATACAGTAGTGCGGCGCGATGCCGATGGCAGCCTGTTGCGGGTCAAGGAACTCGTCAGCCGCATCGGTCTCGACTACCGCGACCCGATCGTCATCGCCTCGGTCAACGGCAAGCCCTCGATCAGCATGAAGGTTATCAAGTCTGATGGTGGCAACGCCATGCGCATCCGCGACCAGGTGTTGGCGGTGGCCGACGAGTATCGCCCCAGCCTGGCGGCGCTGGGAGTGGAGCTGGTGATGACCCAGGATTCCACCGTCTACATCAAGGATGGTCTGAGCACCCTCGGCATGAACATGCTGGTGGGTATCACCCTGGTCTCCCTGATCATCTGGTACTTCATGGGGGTGCGCAACGCCGGCCTGGTAACTATCGGCATCCCCTTCTCCTTTATGATCACCATGCTGATTATGTACCTGACCGGCAACAGCCTCAACGAGATCACTCTCTTCTCTTTTGTGCTGGTGACAGGTATCGTGGTTGACGACGCCATCGTGGTGACCGAGAACATCTACCGCCATGTGCAGGAGGGGCGGCCCCTGCGCACGGCGATCATCGAGGGGACCTCGGAGGTGGCGATGCCGGTAATATCCGCCACCATGACCACGGTGGCCGCCTTCCTGCCGATGCTGATCATGACCGGCTATGTGGGGGAGTTCTTCGCCCTGGTGCCGAAGGCGGTGACCTTCGCCATTGTCGCCTCCCTGGTTGAGTGCCTGCTGATCCTGCCCATCCACTATGCCGACTTCGGTCCCCGTCCCCGGCAAAACGTGGACCTGATGGAACAGGACAACGCCTTCATTCGGCTGGCGCGGCGCTTCACCGACTGGTTGCTCAGGCATACGATGCGCCACCGCCTGCTCTCGGTCTCTACGGTGCTGGGACTCTTCCTCGTGGCGCTGGTGGTGCTGGGCTTATCGGTCAGCGGCAAGGTGCCGCTGATTCGCATTCAGTTCTTCCCCGACGACTATAAGATCTACTATGTCGACCTGACCGGGCCCAGCAACATCTCGATCGAGGAGGTGGATGAACGGGTCAAGCGTATCGCGCAGACCATCATGGAGGACGGTCCGGGCATGGTCAGCGCCGCCTCGGGGTTCGCCGGCTTCTATGTCAACGAGGATTACGAACCGGTCTACGGCAATAACTACGGTTCGGTGATGGTTACCCTGCCGGCGCTGGAGGAGCAGACCTTCGACGACCCGCTGGCCCATCTGGAGCGCATGCGCGAGAAGCTGGCGCCGCTCTACGAGACCGATGGCTACCGGCTCTCCATCCATCCGCAGAACGACGGTCCCCCCAGCGGCAAGGACATCAATGTACGGGTGGTTGGCGTCAATGTGGAGTCGGTCTCCCGGCTGGCCGGGGCGCTGTTGAAGTTCATGCGCGAAACACCGTCGATCGGTCCCCACCTGATCGACCTGAACGACGACCGGGGCGAACCGAAGCGGGTCTTCCGACTGCAAGTGAATCAGCGACAGGTGTCTGAGTATGGGCTAGACAGTGGTCAGGTGGCGCTGTTGGCCGCCAGCGTACTGGATGGGCGTTATATCGGCAAATATCGCCATGTGGACGAGGAGATCGATCTCAAGCTGGCGATCGATCCCGAGCATCTCGAAAAGCCGGAGCAGGGGCTCTACATCCCAATGGTGGAGGATGCGGGACGGCCGGTCTATCTGGCCGACCTGGTCGATGTGCGCGCCTACGGTGAGGCGGGGGAGATCAAGCGTTACCAGGGCCAACGGGCGATCAGCCTGAAGGCCGATATCCGCGAGGGCGCCCCCACCTCGACGCCGGCGGTGGTGAATGCGGTGCGCAGCCACTATGAAAAGATCCGTGACGACTACCCCGGCGCCACTCTCACCTTCGGCGGCGAGCACGAGGATACCCAGCGCTCCTTCGAGTCCCTGGGCTACGCCTTCATCATCGCCGTGCTGGTGATGTACGTGATCCTGGCGAGCCAGTTCCAGTCTTACCTGCAGCCGATGATCATCCTCTCCGCCATCGTTTTCGCCCTCATCGGTGTGGTCTTCGGCAAGCTGGTGACCCAATCGCTCTTCACCATCAACAGTTTCATCGCGGCGATCGGTGTGGCCGGAGTGGTGGTCAACGATGCGTTGGTATTGATCGATTTCATCAACAAGCGCTACCGCAGCGGCTTGTCGCGCCGGGAGGCGATTTTCGAAGGGGTGCACATACGCCTGCGGCCGATTCTGCTGACCACCCTGACCACGACCTTGGGCCTGTTGCCGATGGCCATCGGTTTTCCCCGCTACTCCCTGATCTGGGGCACCATGGCCTCCACTTTCGTCACCGGTCTGGCCACTGCCACAGCACTGACCCTGTTTATCATTCCGGTGCTCTGGGATCTGCTGCATGGATTACGGGAGCGGCTTGGACGAAGAGAGCAACCGGCAGTGTCAGTTGATAACTGAAAATGTGCCCATCGCCTGTAAAAACCGCAGCTGGACGGCGAGACCGGTGCGAGGGCGCGTTCAGCGTAGATCGGTTACACTTTGTACTTTGCTAATATTCCAGAAAATAACAAGTAAAAATATAAAATTAGTTTATTTTTCAAGCGATCGGGTGAAACATATGGGTTAATCCGGCGCCGACTTTAACTGCTACCCGGACTTTTGTAAGGTTCCGCTGTTACTGATGCCTAATACCGCCACTGCGAAAATGAAACTGCTCGCCATTGAAACCGCCACCGAAGCCTGCTCCGCCGCGTTGCTGATCGACGGAGAGATTGAACTGCGTTACGCCATCAAGCCCCGCGGCCACAGTAAGTTGATCCTCGGCATGATGGACGAGCTATTGGCGGAGGCGGGATTGAAACCGGAGCAACTCGATGCCATGGCCTTCGGCCGTGGTCCCGGCTCTTTCACCGGTGTGCGCATCGCCACAGGCATCGTTCAGGGCGCGGCTTTTGCCGCCGATCTGCCGGTAGTGCCGGTCTCCACCCTGGCCGCCCTGGCCCAGCGGGCCTACCGCCAAAAGGGCGAGCCTCATCTGCTGCCGGCCTACGACGCCCGCATGGGCGAACTCTATTGGGCCGCTTACCGGGTGGGCGAGGAGGGCCTGGTCCGGCTGGTGATGGAAGAGGAGGTGGCTTCCGCCGAGCGGGTCAGGCTGCCGCTGGATGATGATTGGTATGGCGTCGGCTCCGGCTGGGCCGTTGCCGGTGAGGTGTTGGCCGCGCGTCTCGGTGATGACCTGCTGGGCTACCAGGCGCAAATGTTCTGCAGCGCCTACGATGTGGCCCAGTTGGCTGCGGCGGGCTTCGAACAGGGATTGGCTGTCTCCCCGGAACAGGCGCTGCCGGTCTACCTACGCAATCAGGTGGCGCAGAAAACAGCGCGCTGAGTCTCTTTCGGCAAGCCCAAGGATCGTTGATAGGGTATTCAGCGAGGGGGTTGACGGTTCAGACTGTGTACAGCAGACGTCGGTGCGGTGTGTAACCGCCAGTATTCCACCAACTCAGGCTCCGGCAGCGGCGGGCTCATGAGAAATCCCTGGGCGGTGTGGATGCCCGCTTCCAGTAAATGGTGTTTCTGTGCCTCGGTCTCTATGCCCTCTGCGACCAAACCGAGGCCGAGCTGATCGGCCAAGGTGATCAGAGAGGAGATGATGGCGATGTCACTGTCGCTGTCGGGCAGGTCCTTGATAAAGAGCCTGTCGATTTTGATGATGTCGGCCGGTAGCTGTTTGAGGTACTTTAGAGAGGCGTAACCCGTGCCGAAGTCGTCCACGGCCACCTTTACGCCCAGAAGGCGGATCTGTTCCAGCTTCTCCAGGCTCTGCTCGAAATCCTCGATGAAGGCGGTCTCGGTGATCTCCAGTTCGAGCCTGTCCGGTGGCATCCCCGTCTGTAGCAGAATTTGCTGGACTGTATTGACGAAGTCCGGGCTTCTCAACTGTATGCTGGAGACGTTGATGGAGACGAAATGCAGTTCGATCCCCGCTTGCCGCCAGCGGAGAAAGTCCTTGCAGGTCTGTTTCAGCACCCAGTTGCCGATCGGTTCAATGAGCCCCGTCAGTTCGGCAATGTGAATGAACTTCCCCGGTAGCAGCAATCCCCGGGTTGGGTGTTGCCAGCGAATCAGGGCCTCTGCGCCAAGGACCTGGCCGGAGGAGAGATGCACACGGGGCTGATAGTGAAGGACGAACGCATTCTGGGATAGGGCGTTGATGAGGTGCTGTTCCGTCTCCAGCTCGTTAATCAGGCTTGATTGCAGCGCTTTGCTGAAGAAGGAGTAGCTGCCGGGTTTGCGGCGCTTCGCCTGGTACATGGCGGCGTCGGCGTGTTTCAGCAGATCGAGAAAGTTGTCCCCGTCTCCAGGGTAGAGGGCGATGCCTTTACTGGCGCTGATATACACGTGGCGATTGCCTACGCTGATGGGTTCATGGAATGCCCAGTCGAGCCGCTTGATGATCATCAGCAGCTGCTCACGCAAGTCATGACCGTCGGAGGTGAAGAGGAAGACGAATTCGTCGCCGGCAAAGCGACTGAGGATATCGCGCCGGCTGATAAACAGTTGCAGTCGATTGGCCAGCTCCACCAGCAGTTCGTCGCCGGCGGTGTGACCCATGGAATCGTTGATCATTTTGAAGCGGTCGACATCCATGATCATGATCGCCAGTTGTAGCTGATGCTCCTTGGCGCGTGCCAGCGCCTTCTCCGCTTCACGCTTGATCAACGCCCGATTCGGTAGCTGGGTCAGCGGGTCGTGTAAGGCCTGATATTCAAGACGTTGCTGCAAGCGGATGTTGGAGAGGGAAGAGGCGAGAATGTCGCAAAACTGGGTGAGGATGAAGAGCTTGTCCATACCTGGGGATACCGCTTCCTGCTGGTAAATCGCCAGGTAGCCAATGACACTGTCCTTGACCAGTGCCGGCAACAGTTGCAGCTCGGCGTCTTGTGTGAATCCGAATCGTTCGCACAGTGGCAACAACTGGATAGCTTGGCTGACGGTACCTTTCCAGGGAATCAAGGGGAGCTGCATTTTTTCGTTTGGATAGGAGGCGCTGGTTTCGAAGCATTTCTTGCCCAGGCGGTAGACAGACTCTGTATGGAACAGTTTCCCGGAAGACTCCACATGGATGACGGCCATGCCGTTGGCGCTGACAAATTTAGATAGGGCCTCGAGTGCGGCATGCAGCGCCTTGTGCAGGATGCCGGCGTGCTGCAGTTTGTAGCTTAAGTCGATCAATCCCGCCTGTTGATCGAAGCTGTTCCCCAGCTTCATGGTCATCTCGTTGAAGGCGTCGCCAAGCTCTTTGAATTCATCTTGAGAATGGATTTCGACACGGGTGTTGAAGGCCCCCAAGGCGAGCTGTCGGGTGCCTTCCAGGAGTTGTTCGAGCGGTATCATATTGCGACGTATGGTGAAGATGCTCAGGAGAATCACCAGTGAAAGCGCAATGACGCCGACTTCGATGAAGATCCTTTCAAAATCGTCCGCCGAGCCCATCATCACGTGATTTGGCAGAGCTACCGCGATGCTCCATTTCTGCGTCTGATAATGGGGGGCCATGAAGAGGGACCAGTAGGCGGTGAAGAGTTGCTCGCCATCGCCCTGCGACCAGACGAACTGTTGGCTGTTGCGTTCGGCGATGCGGGCGCTCAGATTGGCCAACCAGGGCATCTGGTGAGGTTTATTGCAATAGATCGGTATGCCGGTCTCGTTTAGCACACAGATGAGTTCGCGCCTGGTATCGAGCTGCAGGCTGTCGATCAGGCTCGGAATGTTGAGGCGGGCACCAAGCAGTTTACCCATCGGATTCTTGCTGTCGAGGGGGATGAAGAGGAACAGGGTGGGAGGCGTTCCGTTCTCGTTACCGGTGCTTTGCAGCAACATTGCCTTACCGGGTATGCGTTGTTCGTGTACCTGTTTGATCAAGTCCTGTCCTTGGATATTCACGCTACCCATCAGGGTGGAGATCTCCCCCTTATTATCGAGAAGCATCAGGGCGTCGATGGGGCGGGGGTGTACAGTGATATCACTGTTCTGCAGGGTGTTTAGGGAGGGTTGGTAACCGGCAAGCAGACTCTCGGCTATCAACTCCAGCTGATCCTTGGTGTAGTACAGACGCTGAAAGATATCCATGCCGATCATCTTGGCGGAGAGGCGGATCGCTTCACTGTGTTGATCCACCAGTTGGCTTCTGACCTGGTAGAGCGTGAGTCCGGCGAGCAGCATCAGCGGGATGACCGCGGCACTGATAAACAGGACGACGATGCGCCTGGAGACCCGATTGGTAAGGATGTGTCGGGTCAGCGGCATGGTTCAGTAATCACTGCCGTAGCCGTAATAGGTGCCGTTGTTGGCGCGCACGATATCGTCCCGGCTGCGGGCGGCGGTCAGTGGCGGCGCCGAGGCGCCATCCTCGCCCATACTGTAGAGGTCGAAGTCGGAATTGATCGGTACCAGGTTGTGGTCCTTGCGTTGATGACCCTTTGCCTTTTTAGTGGCGCCTTCGATGGGCAGATACTGATAGGGGTTGCCCCAGGGATCGAGCAGATTGACGCCCACATCCTCCAGGCTGTCCGGATAGGCACCGTTGTCGAGCTTGTAATTCTCCACTATGAACTCGATCTCTTTCATCTCCTCGATGACGCGACTCACCAGGCTGGTTTCCACATGGCCCTGGTATGCGGGATAGGCAATGGAACTAACAATGGCGATGATGGCCAATATGAGCAGTAACTCTGCGATGGAGAAGCCACCGGCTTGTTGTTGATGTTTTGTGAGCTTCACGGAAAGACAGGATTACCCGGTTGGATGATGAATGGCGCACTTCAATCCTGAATAGAGTAATCGGCAGAATATTTCGAATCTTTATTTTTAGTTTTAAATCGAAAAATCAGGGGCGATAGTCCGAGCGACGCCTGTGTCAGGAGTGGAAAGTGTTTGTGTATCAGAGGGTTATCTTCAACTGGACGGGAGGGGTATGAAAACGCCAGAGAGGCAATCCGGTGGCTAACCCGAATGTTTCAGTGCGCCGTGAGCGCGATGATCGTGCTGGGATTGTCGTTCAGACGCGGTTTTGCGGCTGAACATGACATATTTGCTAGCCGGGTTAATAGTTTCTTTCCTAAGCGGCCGGATGAAACATTCTGGCGAGGGGACTCCGGGATCAGAAGCCGATACCGATGCCGACCCCCCCCCAGGAGCGCCCACCGGAGCCGACGCCGAAGCCGAAATTGACCCGCGGCGAGGCCTCTCGTTCACGCTGTTTCGGCCATAGCACCAGTTCGTCGGCACTGAGTACGGGAAAGGTGTAATCTGCCTCGCCCACCCGGCCCGCGCGCGTTTCCGAAAGCATACCGGTTGCCGTCACCTGGCGTCCCTTCCCGTAGTCTACGCTCTCCAGATAGCCGGGGTGCCGGGCGATGAAGCGTCCCGTGGGGGAGGCGGTGACATCGGGGCGTCCGTTAGATTTCAACGGATAGGCCAGAATCTGCAATTCGGTTGTATCGGCCAGATTGCTGGTCTCCACGATGACGCCACCCCACTGCAGCGGCCTATCCCCGGTGGTGCTCGCCTGCGAAACGGCCTCGGTCGGGCTGATACCGCGTTCGGCGTTTTCCATTACCTTCGGTGTGGTGGCGCAACCATTGAGCGTGAGCAACAACA
This sequence comes from Chromatiales bacterium, assembly GCA_050119415.1. GTDB lineage: Bacteria > Pseudomonadota > Gammaproteobacteria > Chromatiales > Chromatiaceae > Thiodiazotropha. The sequence goes on from JASFJY010000039.1 coordinate 11,577, forward strand.
GGGCGCTTGAGAGAGTCAGACATCGCATGGTCAATTACCAGTAGTAGGGATATCTACGCCAGTAGGGATAGGGGTAGAAGAAGGGATCGTAGAAGGGGTCGTAATAGTAGGGATGAGGATAGGTCCTCTCCTCC